>CAKPSO010000012.1 GCA_934183185.1 uncultured Bacilli bacterium
GAAATGATACAAATCGAAGAAATTTAATTTTCTAACTAAAAAATAACTGAATTTCAAATTTTGTCTAAGACAATTTTTAAAATTCAGTTATTATATTTACTTTAATTTATTAAAAGTATAAAATTTATATTTTTTTGATTATTTTTATTCTATAACAAACGGATCAGAACTTGTTCCACTTCCTGATGAAATTTTGGTATCAGCTGTCAGGATAATAACTGGACGAAGGCTGCGAGCAATACTGACTTTGCCGTCGTTAATGTTACCTTGTACACTCACGATCCACACATAAGGATATGAATCAAAGAGTCCTGAAGAGTTTATCGTCCACCAATTAATAGCTGAATTATATAAATAATAATTACTATTACTTTGTCCATAATAACCACCTGCATATACTATCTCATCGTAGCTAAGCAATCCTACACTTGCGTTTACTACACCTTTTCCATTTCCATCAGCCGAGCATTTAAAATCTGGTGTATAACTAGAATATAAGAGCATAGTAGCATTTCCTGATGTATAACTATCAGAGTATTTTGCTTTTGCTTGTTCACAATAATAATTGCCACTAGCTACATTTTTAACTAAATCTGATTTACTTCCAATATTTGTTTGATACCATCTTTCCAATGTTGATTTAGCTTGGCTATTTGTATAATACATATAGTTTGAATTGAATGCAATATCAGCATTACTATTGATTCCATCTTGCATTACGATTCTTATAGTTCCATCTTCATTTACTCTTACTATTTTCCATGTTTGGCCTGCAAACTTTACATAATTATTTTCTACATTACCTCTAAAATAGTATGTTGGATTTCCTGTATTAGTAGCAGTCGATTTATATAATCCACTTGCATCACTTGTGTTATTACTTGATGTAGTAAGTGTTGGATTAGCTGTAATTACTGTATTTTTCATTATTTCATCTTTTAATGGTACTACCTGTTTTACTTTAATATTTATTTTATATTCTTTAGTTACTGTTTGATCTGTACTAGTAATAGTTACTTTATAGATGTTATTACCACCTGCTAGACTTACTTCACTATTATTTGATATTACTTGATTATCTTTTTCTATCTTTACATTAGCTAATGAATACTTAGGTACTATATTTAACTTAGTAGTAGTTTCACTATCTAACTCTACTTCATAGTTCCAGTCTTTTCCTTCTACTTTAGTTAAACTAGTATCTCCTATAGTTATATCTTTTATATCAGTATTACTTCTTAATGCTTGTTCTTCTTCTGATATTACTTTAGCATTTGAATATACATTTACTGTTGCTGTAAAGGTTTGTCCTCCTATAACGCTTAAATCTGCATTTTCATCTAACCACATTTTTAATCTAAATGTCTTTAAATAATTATTAGTATTTCCTGCTACTTCTCCATTGTAGATACTCTTTTCTACATTATTTCCAACATCAGTAGTAGTTTGTATTAATTTACTATATAGTGTTGGTGTTAGTAAATCTGTTTGATCTATCCCATCTTGAAGATATACTTTTATATTATCTTCACTCATAGTAGAAGTAGATTTCTTTCTTAGTGTTACTTCATATGGTATTACTTCACTTCCAGTATTTGTTCCTTCTACTTTAAAATCAAATACATTATTATCTCCTACTAATTCTTTACCCTTAGTATCTGATATCGGTTCTGCTTCAGTTATACTTATTCCATTACCATTAGTATTATTTTCTATATACAAGAACTTTAGTGTTCCTGATGTTACTACATTATCTGTAGTTCCTTCTTTAGTATAAGTAAATACTGCATAGGTTACTCCTATAGTTATTACTAATAGACTTAATATTCCTAATAATGAAAAAATGATTTGCTTATTTTTATTATTCTTTTTCATAAATTATCACCTAACCTATTACAAATGGATTTTCACTGGTGCCATCTCCTGATGAGGTTTGAGTATCAGCTTTTAATATTAATATAGGTCTTAATAAATAGGAAGAATTAGTTATATTCCCGCTACCAAGCAAACCCAAATAATTTTCATTAAAATTTATATTTACATCATAAACAGAATGAGAATTCGAAGATTTAGAGCAATTTGGGCTCATGGTCCAAAAATACTTATAATTTCCAGAAGTTAATCCTTTAATTAAATAATAATTATTATTAATTTTATTAAAATAACCACCTGCATAGACTACTTCATCATAACTTAATAGTCCTACACTTGAGTTTACCACTCCTTTATTATTTCCATCACTACTACATTTAAAGTCTGGAGTATATTTATTATAAGTAGGCATTGTAGCACTTCCTAATGTACTACAGCCTATACTAGATGTAACTTTTGCCTGTTCACAGTAGTAATTACCACTTGCTAACTTGTTAGCTAAATCCGATTTGCTTTCTATATTCGTTTGATACCAAGTATCAAGTACTGTTTTAGCATCACTATTGGAATAATACACATAGGTATAATTATCATACTTTGAATTGAATTTATATGTAGTATTATTATTAATACCATCTTGCATTATGATACGAATCGTTCCATCTTCATTTATTCTTACTATTCTCCAAGTAAAACCCGCAAATGATACATAGTTATTTTCTACATTTCCTCTAAAGTAATATGTTGGATTTTCTGTATTAGTAGCAGTTGATTTATATAATCCACTTGCATCACTACTATTATTTGATGATGTTGTTAGTGTTGGTTCTGCATCTATTACTTCATATTTCTTTCCAAATATTGATACTTTCTCGACTTGTTTTACTTTAATATTTATTTTATATTCTTTAGTTACTGTTTGATCTGTACTAGTAATAGTTACTTTATAGATGTTATTACCACCTGCTAGACTTACTTCACTATTATTTGATATTACTTGATTATCTTTTTCTATCTTTACATTAGCTAATGAATACTTAGGTACTATATTTAACTTAGTAGTAGTTTCACTATCTAACTCTACTTCATAGTTCCAGTCTTTTCCTTCTACTTTAGTTAAACTGGTATCTCCTATAGTTATATCTTTTATATCAGTATTACTTCTTAATACTTGTTCTTCAGCTGATATTACTTTAGCATTTGAATATACATTTACTGTTGCTGTAAAGGTTTGTCCTCCTATAACGCTTAAATCTGCATTTTCATCTAGCCACATTTTTAATCTAAATGTCTTTAAATAATTATTAGTATTTCCTGCTACTTCTCCTTTATAGATACTCTTTTCTACATTGTTTCCAACATCAGTAGTAGTTTGTACTAATTTACTATATAGTGTTGGTGTTAGTAATTCTGTTTGATCTATCCCATCTTGAAGATATACTTTTATATTATCTTCTCCCATAGTAGAAGTAGCTTTCTTTCTTAGTGTTACTTCATATGGTATTACTTCATTTCCTGTATTTGTTCCTTCTACTTTAAAATCAAATACATTATTATCTCCTACTAATTCTTTACCCTTAGTATCTGATATTGGTTCTGCTTCAGTTATACTTATTCCATTACCATTAGTATTATTTTCTGTATACAAGAACTTTAATGTACCAGATGTAACTACATTATCTGTAGTTCCTTCCTTTGTATAAGTAAATACTGCATATGTTACTCCTATAGTTATTACTAATAGACTTAATATTCCTAATACTGAAAATAATATCTGTTTACTTTTACTCTTATCTTTCATTATAAAGAACCTCCTACTACCTATTCTTTACTAAATTATACAAATAATACTATCTCTAGCCTTTATTCTATATATAAATTTATTATACACGTAAAACGTGTATAGTTCAACTTAAATTTTCAAGAAAAAAGAATGAATCTAATTTCTAAATTCATTCTCATAATAATCCTTAATTTTATCTTTACCACTAGTAGCAAGTTCTTTTAACATACTCCAAGTAAAACCAAAACTACTTTTCATATTATTAAAATCTTCTTTAGCCTGATTACAAGTATCACTACCTACCTTATCACATAACGTAGAAGTAAACTCTAAATATTTAACTGCAAGTTGCCCTTTAATATCCTTATATTTATCTTTAACAGTATCTTTATAATTAGGAAAATATTCCTCTATCTTATGATCAATAGTTAAAGCTATTTTAATTACCTGTAATTTAGCACTAGTAGTTAAATCATTAAAAGTATGACCCTTTATCTCTTTATTATAAAATATAAAGTCTATTACTGTGATAAAAGCATTCTTAGCTTTCTCTCTAAAAGTAGGATTATTTTCATTATAAGTAGAGAACTTAGCTTCTTCATTTTGAAAATATGAAACTACATCTTCTTCAGAACTACTACTATTAGAACTATCACCACTACTATTTGTATCATTTACATTATTATTACTACTAGAACTGTTATTATTACTATTACTACTACTATTATCGTTATTAGTATTAGTAGTATTATTAGTATCACTACTAGCATTAGATTTATTATCTAAATTATCACTATTTATTTTATCATTATTAGTACTATTACTATCTTTTTCTACACTTTCACCTGTACTATTATTACTATTTTTATTAGAAAAAGAAAACTGATTTTTACTACATAAAATTATAATAATTAAAACTAATAAAATAATAATAAATCCAAGTAATCCCATAATAACATAATTTTTATTAATCTTATTAATATTCACTATACCACCTACAAACAAGCCTATTATAACACATAATTAAACTCCTGTAATCTGTTTTCTTCTCTTTAAATATACTTTTCTAATCCAATCAACTGGTATAACTGAAATAGCTAGAATTAACATTACTAATAATTCCTTTATAGTAAGGCCATAAGTTCTAAACATTTCACCACCAAGATAAATAAGTATAATCTGTACTATTACTATAAAAGAAATAATAATTAAAAAAGCTTTATTTTGATGTATATTAGCTAATAAATTTAATCTATTAGTTCTAGCATTAAAACAGTTAAAAATCCCCATAAAAATAAATAATCCAAAGAAAGCAGTCATAACATATTTATAACTAGGATCTACTCTAAAGAAACTATGAATAAATCCGGATTTTAAGAAAAGTACACATAGTAAAGATGAATATGTACCAGTAAAGAATATTTCATCAAACATATATCGATTAATAATATTTTCATCTCTTGCTTTAGGCTTTTCCCTCATATATTCTATAAGTGGTGGTTCATAAGCAAAGGCAATACCTGCTAATGTATCCATAATCATATTTATCCATAACATTTGAATAACTGTTACTGGTGTTTCTACCCCTATAAATGGTCCTATAATGGATAAAAATATAGCGCACATATTAACTGTTAGTTGAAATATAATAAACTTTCTAATACTTTTAAATATCGTTCTTCCAAATAAAATAGCTTTAGAGATAGATAGAAAATTATCATCAAGTATTACTATTTCACTTGCTTCTTTAGCTACTTCTGTACCACTACCCATCGCAAATCCAACATCAGCTTTCTTTAATGCTGGAGCATCATTTACCCCATCACCAGTCATTCCAACTACTAATCCCATCTCTTCTGATAATCTAACTAATCTACTCTTATCTTGAGGAAGACTCCTAGCTACAATTCTTAATTTAGGTAACATTTCTTTTAATTTTTCATCATCATAATTATTTAATTCCTTACTAGTTAACACAATATCACTATTACTAGTAATAATTCCTACTTCTTTTCCAATAGCTAAAGCTGTATCTTTATTATCACCAGTAATCATAACTGTTTGAATACCAGCATCTTTTACCATCTTAATACCATCTATTGCTTCTTTTCTTACTTCATCCTTTATTAAAGCAAATCCTAGTAAAGTTAATTTATCTATATTTTTATAATCATAACAGTCATTATAAGCAAATAATATAACTCTAATCCCCCTACTAGTCATCTCTTTTATTCTACTTTTTATTAGTTCTTTATTTATAGTCATCTTACTACCATTTTCACACAAATAACTAACACAATGATCTAGTAATACTTCTGGAGCACCTTTATATAATTGTATTTTCTTATCATCTTCAATTAAACATGCTGAATACTTATTTTTACTATGAAATGGTACCTGCTTTAACACTTTAACTTTAGGTAAATCAGTATTAATAAATTTTAATAGAGCTCTATCAGTAATATTACCCCCTATTATATTGTTATTTGTTTTAATACTCTCATTATTATAACCAAATGATAATTGAAACATTTTATAAAATTTAGGATAAATAGTTAATTCTACTTCATTAAGATATTGTTTTAAACTACCTGATACAAATCCAATAACTTCTAGTTTTCCTTTAGTCAAAGTACCTGTTTTATCTGTATATAAAATATTAATACTACCTGCAGTTTCTATACCTACTAATTTTCTAACTAATACATTATTTTTAAGCATTCTTTTCATATTAGAAGATAACACTAAAGTAATCATCATAGGTAAGCCTTCTGGTACTGCTACTACTATTATAGTTACTGATAGTGTTAAAGCATATAATATATAACCTACCATTAATGGAAAATTAGTAATAGTAGATATTATTTTATCTATGTTAAAGTTATTTTGAATTACTATTTCTGAAAATAAATAAGATATTGAAACAAGTAAAGCTCCAATATAACCAATTCTACTAATTATTTTAGCTAATTTTCTTAATCTTATTTTTAGAGGACTATCAGGATTAGATTCTTGTAGTTCTAAGGCTAGTTTACCATAGAATGTATTATTACCTACTTTTTCAACTTTCATATACCCCATTTTAGAATAAACAACTGTACCACGATATACATAATTTTTATCAGTAACTTCACCTTTTACCATTTCTTTATATGCTTCTTTTGTTTCCCCATTTAGACTGGATTCATCTACAGTAATTTCACCATCTACTAGTATTCCATCTGCAGGTATCTTATCTCCAGTTTCTAATTTTATAATATCTCCAACTACTATATCATCTATAGGAATTTCAATAATTTTATTATTTCTTTTTACTTTACATTTTATTTTACTAGCATCTTCTTGTAGTTTTTCAAATGCTTTCTCGCTACCATATTCTGATATGGTAGAAATAAAACTAGATAAAAAGATAGCTATTACTATTCCCAGTGTTTCAAACCAGTCAAAGTCTCGAAATAAAAATACTGTTTTAATAGCTAATGCTATTAATAATATTTTAATAATTGGATCTCCCAAAGTTTCTATAAATTGATGTATAAAAGTTTTATTTTTTTGATGTATAAGTTCATTAGTACCATATTTTTTTCTAGATTCTTCTACTTCTTTTCTAGTAAGACCATTAGTATTTATCATAATTATCCTCCTACTTAACTTTATGAAGAAGGACAACTTTTAGAAGAATATAATTTGTCGAAATTAAGTAATTTAGCAATTATTTATTAGATATCCTATTACAAATTTTTACCGTTTACGGCATTTTTTTGTAATGAGAAAGAATACATAATAAAAGACCACTATAATTAGTGATCTAATTTAAATTAGGATGCTTTTCTAGCATCAAATTTTTTTCTTTGATCTGTATCAAGAATTTTCTTACGTAAACGCAAGCTTTGTGGTGTAACTTCTATTAATTCGTCACTATTAATGTAATCTAATGCCCCTTCTAGTGTGATAGGACGAGGTCTTTTTAAGACAACAGTTTTATCGGCACTAGCTGCACGAGTATTGGTTAGATTCTTTCCTTTAACAACGTTAACTGCTAAATCATTATCACGATTACATTCTCCAACTATCATACCTTCATATACCTCAACACCAGGTTCAACGAACATAATACCACGATCTTCTAACTGACCTAAGGCATAAGCAGAAGTTTTACCCGCTTCAGTAGATACTAATACACCAAGTTTTCTTTCACCAATATTAATTGTTTCATAAGGGCGATATTCTTTAAATGTATGATTTATAATACCATAACCCTTAGTAATAGTCATAAATTCAGTCATGAATCCAATTAATCCACGAGATGGAATAACATAAGTTAAGCGTACTTGATTTTCAAAGCTAGTCATATTATCCATTATAGCTCCACGAGTACCTAACTGTTCTATAACTGGTCCAACTGAATCTTCAGGAACTTCAATTTGTAAATCTTCAAATGGCTCCATTTTAACGCCATCTATTTCTTTTAGAATTACTTTAGGTTTAGATACTTGAAGTTCATATCCCTCACGACGCATATTTTCAATTAGTATAGATAAATGCAATTCACCTCTACCTGATACTAACCAACTCTCACTATCAGCTTGTTCAACACGTAAACTAACATCTCTTTGTAATTCACGATTTAATCTATCTTCAATTTGACGAGCAGTTAAGAATTTACCTTCTTTACCAACAAATGGTGAAGTATTAGTTCCAAATGTCATCTGTAGTGTTGGTTCATCAACATGTAAAATAGGTAAAGGAAGATTCTCACCTTGTTCACATAATGTTTCACCTACTGAAATATCAGCAAGTCCAGCTACCGCAACAATATCTCCAGCTTCAGCTTGTTCAATCTCAATTCTCTTAAGTCCTAAGTAACCAAAAAGTTTTTGAATTCTGAAATTCTTTACACTACCATCTAATCTAATACATGATACCATCTGTCCAACTTTAATTGTACCATTATGAACCCTACCAATTCCTATACGACCAACAAATTCATTATAATCTAAAAGTGCAGGTTGAAATTGTAATTTTGCATTACTATCTCCAGTTGGAGCTGGAATTTCATCAATAATTAAATCTAATAATTCATCAAATCCAGGTGTTTGAGTATTAATATCTGGATCAAGACTACATGTACCATTAATAGCACTAGCATAAACTACTTTAAAATCCAATTGATCATCATCAGCACCAAGTTCAATAAATAAGTCTAGGACTTCATCTACTACCTGATTTACTCTAGCACTAGGTTTATCAACTTTATTAATAACTACTAATGGTTTAACCCCTGCTTCTAAAGCCTTCTTAAGTACAAATCTAGTCTGAGGCATTGTTCCCTCATAAGCATCAACAACTAGTAAAACACCATCAACCATATTCATAATACGTTCTACTTCTCCACCAAAATCAGCATGTCCAGGAGTATCCATAATATTAATACGGTAATCTTTATAATTAATAGCCGTTGTTTTAGCTAAAATAGTAATTCCTCTTTCTTTCTCTAGTTGATTAGAATCCATAGATAAATCACTAATATCTTCATTTTCTCTAAATGTTCCACTAGACTTTAATATTTCATCTACTAATGTCGTCTTTCCATGATCGACGTGCGCTATAATCGCAATATTTCTCTTTTTCATATATACCACTTCCTACATAATATCTCGCTAATTATAGCATAAAACTATAGGAAATAAAACATTTTTTTATTATTTTATACAAATTTTTACCATTTTTACACCAAATAAAAACATAGACAAATAATGTCTACATTCTTATTTAATATAACTGTTATATCCACCTATTAAATCAATAGTCTTATAACCTTGTTCATTTAAATACTCTGACATTTTCCTACTCTTAGTACCAGAGTCACAATATATATAATATATTTTATTCTTATCTAAGTAATGTTCTGGCATCATTAATAAATATGTATATGGAATATTAGTAGCATTTTTAATATGACTTAAAAGATATTCATACTTATCTCTAATATCTATTAAGTTATTATCGATATTAATAGAATCTATCTCTTTAATATCAATACCATCATACATTTATATCACCAATATATTATATGTAATCAAAATATAATAATGTAGGAGTATATCCTACTAGTCATCAAAGAAATCATCAAAGAATTGATCATCAGTAACATCTATTTCTTTTTGAGGAATATTATCTTCATGAATTATAGGTTTTTCTACTGGTTTTACTTCTGGTTTAGTTTCTATTATTTTGTCCTCTTCTACTACAGATACTGGTTCTTTAGTAATTTCAGGTTTAATATTAACTTCTAGGTTTGGTTCCTCATTCTTAGAAATTGGTTTAGATTCTTCTAATGTTTTATGTCCAAGTAATTCATCAAGTGA
Organism: uncultured Bacilli bacterium; assembly: GCA_934183185.1. Lineage (GTDB taxonomy): Bacteria > Bacillota_I > Bacilli_A > RF39 > UBA660 > Alloscybalousia. The sequence goes on from CAKPSO010000012.1 coordinate 10,024, forward strand.
TAGTTGTGTATGTCTAGGTTGCTCAATTTCTTTTTCCACAACAGGTTCAGCCTTTTTATCATTATCCACAATAACAGAAGCTGGTTTATTCTCCTTAGCATTAGCTTTCTGTTCCTGTTCTTGACGTTTTTCTTCAGCTTCAATCTCAGCAATCTTAGCATCAATCTTTTTAACTAAATCATCAACATTAAATCCCGAACTAGCTTGATTAGGTGCATTATTAGAAATCATATTATTAGCTGGCATTACATTAGGTCTAGGCATTCCCCCCATCATGCTTGATGTACCAGGCATTCCAGGCATACCAGACATTCCAGGCATACCACCCATCATGCCAGGAAAAGACATTCCTCCTCCATTAGGAGCACCACCAGGTTGATTCATCATTTCCATTAATTTTTCTTTTTTCTTTTCTTTAACGAATTCACGGATATCAAAAGTACTAACTTTTGCTTTCTCTCTAGTTGGATACTCTGCTTTAGCATATTTCTTTAAATTCCATTGATAATATGGAATAAACTTAGTCTTAAATGGATTCAAACGAAGTCTCATTATAATAACTTCAAACTGTTTCATTTTTTGTAAATCACTTATAGTAACAAGTGGAGTTGAAGCAGTCTTATCATCTTTTTTAGACTTAACCTCACCACACATCTTAGATATTTCTTCAAGTGCTTTTAACTCAGTAGTAATTAAGTAAATAATATTACCACAGTTACCCTTTATAGTTTCAGCATTTTCTTTTCCATATACTTGATCAAGTTGGGCAAAGTTCTGAATAATCATAGTAAAACGAATTAAACGAGAACGAGCAGCCGTAATCATAGTAGTAATATCTTTTAATGGTGGCATGTTAGCAAACTCATCTAGCAAGAAATTAGTACGAACTGGTAATTTTCCCCCATGAGCTTGAGCTACATCAATTAGTGTTTCATAACATTGTTTTAATAAGATAGTAACTAGTGAATGATATGTCTTCTTTTCATCTTGAATAACGATGAATAAGGCTGTAGGCTTTTCACCAATAGAATGTAAATCTATATCACTATGGCTAAGCATCTCAGACAAATTATCACGTGATGCAAATAATTTAATCTTTTGCTTAAATACTGAAATAATACTACCCTTAGTTTCATTAGGTGCCATAATTGTTCCTGAAGCATTAGTATAAGCAGCACCAGCTGGATCCTTTAAATTAAAATATTCTTTAATATAAGTAGAACCACCAAATTTTTCTTCTCCAACTGTAGTCATCAAACTTATACTATTTAAATTAATTTTATCTTCTGTAGTATCTTCAAACATACCAAGTGCAAGTCCAGAAAAATAATCAGCTGATGTTTTTTCCCAGAATGGATCTGCGTTACCTGATTTTTCTTCATAAAGAATATTAGCAGCTAAGTCGTCTAGTAATTCAATAGCTTTATCCATATTTCCTGATTTATACATACGATATGGTAAAGACAATGGATTCCATGAATTACCCTGTTGTGGATCACGAAAATTTAATATTAACACGTTATATCCTTTATCACGAAGCATATTAGAAGTTTGTTCATAAATTTCACCCTTAGGGTCAGTAATAATCATTGATTCTCTTTTTTTAGCTAATACCTCTACTGTAGGGAAAATAATAGTTTGAGTTTTACCAGAACCAGTAGCACCAATTACTAAGTTATGATATTCACCATCATCTACCCAAATTTCATCCTTTTTCATAAATAATGGAATACCAGCAGCATCAGCTTTATCATCTGTTTGACGAACCATTTTAACATGTGCTTCTTCTTTTATTTCTTTTTCTTTAGCCCATCTACTATATCCCTTACTAGATTTTTCAGTACCAAATCCAAATCCCTTTTCTCTTTCAAAAAAATAAGATGATACTGACATAAATATAGCAGATAAAAATATTAAATAAAACACAATAGTTGCTGTAATACGGCTAGGTGCAAACGCAGGTAATGGATTTAATCCATAAAAACGCCCGTTAGCAGCAAGCTCTGGAAAATTAAGTATTGCTAAACACACAACATATAATAAAAATATTGAAAATATAATAAAAATTAATACATCCGTAGCATCAGCTTTAAATTTAAGTTTCATAGTAACACTCCCAACTAAACTAATTATAACAAACTTCTAATCAAAATTAAATAAATATTAAAACTTTTATTCATAATCTTCACATATTAAAATATTACTAACAAGTTATAAAAATAAGGCAAGGAAAACTATATTTAATAATTATTAATTTTAAAGCCACATTTTTAAACTGTCAACCAACTATTTAATATCCACGAAAAAGGCAGGCCAATTACCTACCTAATCACATAAATTTTTAATTAATTTCTTATTACCATATAATTTATAAAGCAAAATACATGAATCTTCAGGTCTACTATAATATGATTGTTCAATCATAATTTCATATTTCTTATCATCACGTACATCTATTACTTTATTAATCTCATACGATGGTTCATCATATATCTTTTCACTAGATATTATATTTTTTTTCAAAATCGTAATAGTATTATTCTTCTCAATAAACACAATAGAAAATACTTTATCTAATGCTTCATCAGTATAAAAATTACTAGCAGCATATACATTTTCTACTACCCCATCTTTATCTGTATCTACAGATACCTTCTGAAAAAGATTAAGTTGATTAAAACTAGTAATATTATCTTTAGCTAAAGCTCTTTGAATAATACTCTTATCATTTTCACTCATCTCAGTACTAGTAATATCAGTTATTCCCAATTTCAAGGTACCAGAGTAAGCAAATAATTTATTTTCATATGGTACACTCTGCCCATTAGAGTCATATAAATAAAATCTATTAGTAAATAGTATTCTATATTTACCTTTATAATTATCAGCTTCATATACTTCGAAGTCCTTTAACTTATAATCATCTGACTTAGTAATATTCTTCCAACTACCTTTTTCATATTTAATTTTAATAAAGTCACCAGATAATATATAAAGTTTTTCTCTTCTATTTTTAAGGTAAATAGGTAAAAATATAACTGTCATTAGTAAAACATAAATAATAACGCCAATGATAACTGTTTTATATGCTTTCTTCTCCATCATACATTTACCTACCCCTTTCTATAAGTTGTATAACCAACTATAGAACTAAGTCCATATGTTTGCCCCACTTCAGTACCACCACTACCAGGATCATACATATAAATCTTATTTCCTTCTACACGATCAACTGCTACCCAGTGTCTACCATTTTTAACATTTAAAATTACGTAATATCCTTGAGATACAAGATCTCCAATAGTACCTGGATCAACGCCACTTCTAACCCTACCAGTCCACTTAAAGCCAGGAGCAATATTACTAACAGCACCCCAATTAATATTACCACGGGAATCAAAGCCACCAACTTGTCTTAAAGCTTGAGCAAATGTTCCGGGATTAAAGTCAGCACCCAAAGTTGTTGAAACTCCACTTCGCATAATTTGCATTGCTACTGAGGTCATCGCACATCCTATTTTACCAACTGTAGATGGTCCAAGTGGCACGCTAGCCCAAGCTGGATCATACTGTTTCCAATTTTGCCAATCACCTGAAGCCATACCAAGTTCATTACACAAATTGTTAGAAAACTGAATATCAGTAACCGGCGTAACAGTACCACTAAATGAACCAATATCATACTGTACTAAGTTATTATTCAAAATTGTTGCTGAAAGTGTAGATTTATAATTTTGTGCAGAAGCATATCCCTTATCCACAACGCATGTCAAGTAATCTTGATAATTAGATTGATTACATCCATAAGATTCAGATAATAGTCTAGAATGGTCTTTAGTAGAATTAGTAAAGGAATCATAAACACGATACCATTGACAGTCTCCGCCAGAAGAATTACACATAGCTACTACTGAACCATTCCAGAAGACATTTCCACCACAGTTATTTCCAGCTTCACCTGATGCAAGAACTGTACCAGATGATGTTGATGGACTAGAACTAGGAGCACAACTACCAGCTGTCATACCATAATAGTTAGAATATTTAGTACTTAACTTACTAGAGCCATTTCTACTTTCTACGGCTGCTTGAGCTATAGTAATAGATGCTGGAACACCAGTTCTACTCATTTCCTCAATAGCTACAGGAGCTATTTTATCAATAAATTCACTTCTATTTAAAGAAGTTTCTCCACCACCAAAGTAATCACTACCTTCATCACTACGGCATATGTAATTAGAAGATGCTCTACAACTTTGATTAGGACCTAAAACATTATAATAATCATAAATTTTATCTATTAAATCTTTAGCATCATTATAGCGCTTCGAACCAACTTCAGCTTGTCCACTACCACCAGTTAAATAATCTTTATAATACTCTTCCACAAATGAATCTAATAAGTTATAAAAATAAACATGATTCTCCATATCAGTCCAGCTACCAATATCTAAAGCAGTAGATTCCTGTGGAGCATTAAGATAGCACTTTCTTACAGTATTGTTATTATTGTCTTTTTCATAAGTAGCTTCTGGAATATATAAATAATATTCATAGTTTCTTTCACGATTAGCTTTTTTAGATAGAAAAGAAAAGATACTATTATTTTCTTTATCATTAGAAGCAACTAATCTAGGTGTACTACTATCTCTAAAAGGAATACCATTCCATGCTAAATCAAAGCCATCTAACCAACTAATATCAGCACAATCAAGATTATCTTCTGTAACTAACTCTTCCTTAGCATTTTCACCCTTTTCAGTACATCTATCTCCCTCACTAGAAAGATAACATTCTTTTTTATAGACAGCATACTTTTTTCTCTTTATCTGCATATTAGCAAGCAAGTCAATATATTTTTCCATCTTACGGTAATCCGCAACAGTTAAAACATCTTTAGCACTATTACTACATGTATCGGCATCAGTACATACTTCACTACCTTCATCCAAAGACTGATCTCCAAGTTTATTAACTGTTAACGTAGCATGAATCAAGTTAACATCAATACATACATTATATTTAAGAAAAGCTGTATTCTGAGCTTCCTCTAAATGTTCATAATAACTATTTTCAGCTTTTTGTAACCTTTCATCATTAATATCCATGAAAAATTCCTTAATACCTGAAAAAAAGTTTGATACTCCTAAACCGGGTGCTAAAAACCCAATAGCTACTATCCCAACTACTAAAATAATAAGAATAAATGGTAAGAATAAAATTATACCACCTATTATCCATATCCATTTATTACTATTTTTATCTCTTTTGGCATCTACTGTACCACTACCGCCAGCATTACTTTTACCATTAGTAGTACCATTTGTCGTACCACCACTAGCACTTTCAGCACCAACACCACTTTTGGTACCAGAATCAATAGTATCTTTAGCTAGTGTTTCCTTGGCTAACGTTTCCTTACCTAAACCGCCACCTTTTCCACTTGCTAAATCTATAGCTTGATCAGCAGCATCTAAGGCACCTGATTTATTTAATCCTCTAGCAGCTTTATTAAGTCCAGGTACTGAGTCAACTGCTTTACCAACGACATTTTCAACTGGTTTAGTTACTCCCAATTTATCAGCTAAATTATAAGCAGCATTACCAGCAGCACCACCAAAGTAAGTAGCAGCCCCCTTTAAGCCAGCATGAGCTACTTTTGAACCAGCTTCTTGTCCTTCTTGTTCCTTTATTTCATCCTCAGTAGGACCAGTATTTCTATTTTCTTCATCCATAGCTCATCACCACCTTACTACCTAATTATTCTATAGTCCTCCACCAGAACCAAATGATTCTAATTCTTCTGGAGTTATTACTACATTAATTTGCATACGACGATTTCCACACACAAATAATGCTTCTCCTTGAGAATAACGTTTAATACTCTCTTTCTCATTATCATTTAAATCTATTAATTTGCCTAAATCTTCAGCAGCTTGTTTCTTTAATTGCATTACTAAATAGTAAGAAGCATTATCAAATATAGCTTTACCTTGAGTAATAACTTGTAAAGCTGCAAAATCACTAGGTTGTTGTGTAATTATAATAGAACCTGTATTATACTTACGAGCACGTCTTTGTACTTGTGCTAAGAAATCAGCTCCAAGTGAATTCTGATCTGATAATAATACATGGGCTTCATCTACCATTAATACTGTATTTGTATTTTTATCCAAGCATAATCCCCAAGCAAACTTCAATATGTTAAAGAATAATGCATTACGAATGTTATCTGCTGAATTCATTAACTCTTTAATATTAAAAACTATAAAATCAGTTTCTGGATTAACTGTAGTATGTCCATCAAAGTAATATTTTAATTCTTGAGTTAAAGGTCTGATTTTAAGTTCTAGTTTTTCCATTATCATTCTCTCTTGTGTACGATCAGTCATAGATAATAATCTACCTTTAATAGTTGCATAAACATCTGAAAATGTTGGAAAATCATTTACTCCATAATTAGTAAAATCACTAGTAAAATCTATTCCAAATCTACGATATGTATCTTGTACTACTTCACTAAACATAGTAAGTACATCTTCTTCTATAGATGGATCATAGTATTTCATAAAACCTTTTAAGAACTGTAATGTACGTGTTAATACTGTATAACCAAGTCCCTCACGTATTTCATCTTCATCTGCATCTAATACTATCTGTAGTGGGTTAACCATACCATATTCTCCACCCTTACCAAGGTCAATAGATTCACCACCAAGAGTTTTAGTCATTTCAAATAATTCATTTTCAGGATCAATAGCTACTATTTTATAATTATTACGTATATGATTTCTAAGTAATAATTTAGCAGCAGTAGATTTACCACTACCTGAAGTACCTAAAATAACCATATTAGCATTATTACGATTATTTTCTTTTTTAATTTGGTATAAGAACTGATTAAATAAAATTACTCCTCCAGAGAAATCAACTCCAAGTAATGAAGAAGCACCTGGATCTTTAATACTATCAAAGATAAATGGATACATTGCTGCCATTGTAGGTGAAGGTATTGGTGTACCAATTCTCTTTTCGATATCTTGAGAAGGAAATATAGGTACTATAGATTTAAGTACTTTTTCTTGTTCAAAGCGAAGTGATATTCCCCTCATCTCCATAGCATCTAAATAGTTCTTAACATTAATTTTCTTCATATCTAATTCTTCTTTAGAATTAGCTGTAATCATAATATGCATTTGAAAATCAAATATTTTAGATTGAGAACTAGCTAACATAGTAACAAATGATTCTAGTGATTCATAGTCAATACGAATTCTCTCTTTTATAGTTTGATCTCTTTCTTCTTGATAACGAGTTTTTAATTCTGCTATTTGTTTATTAAGCATTCTAGACATAGTAGAAAAAGGAAGTGGTATATGCTTAATAACTATTTTAATACCAGACATGCTGGTAAGGGAAGCCAAGAAACCTGGATATATAAATTTAGGATAAGACACAACTGTCATAATAGTTGCATATTTATCACTAATAGTAAAGTCACTTGGATTAAAATGTAGTCCTTTAGGAGCTACTTCTGATTTAAAACCTATCATGCAGGCATCACCGTCCCAAATGTAGTAGTTCTACCACCATTTAAGAAATTATCTAAGATAATTCTTAAATCTTCATTACTAGTCTGTCTAGCTATTAATCCAGCTTGAGCAAGTCCACTAATAAGCATTCTTATTTTTTTCTGAATTAATTCTAGATTCTTTTCTTTAAATAATATGAAGTATTCTGTATCTACTACATTATTATTCATAAAGCTATTTCCTTTTTGTATATCTTGATTGATTAGTTTACGTATAGCCGGATTAGGCTGATTTTGAAACAGTAATTGTAGTTCTGATAGATAAGTAGATATATCTACTGGTTTATCAGCTACTACTAGCCAAAATTCAAAGTCTATCAAGTTATAGAAATTTTTTAATGCAATTAGAATATTGTTTTGTGACATTTCATCTAAGATAAAGATATTTCTAGGCATAATTTTAACTCCACTAACTTTATCCTGATTAGGAAGTATAATCATACCATTAGCTATGGATTGAATATTAATCCAATCTTCAGTCCATCTACTTGCGTTTGCTTGGTTCATCGTATATACACCAACCTTTCCAAAAATATATTCTTCTACTACTAAAGAATTGGTAAATTTCTATTAGTAATTGTAATACGTTATGATAGTACGCAACAGGGGCAACTAACAATGCACAAACTAGAACAGGAGCTACTGCTACTATAGCAGCCCAAGTCTGATCCATTGGCATAAACATTACTAATATAATAGTAGCAAGTAAACCAATTCCAAATATAACTAAATCTTGAGGTCTAAATATACCAAATATATATTGACCTCGTTTAGCATTAGCAGGGATTAAATAATTCACTTATATCACACACCTTTTTATTATTTTTTCTTAGTAGCATTGGCATCAGCTTTTGCCTTTTCAAGTTCTCTCTTCATTTCAGTTTTACGTATAGTAATTTCATCTTGAAGAGCTTTCATATCACCACGAGAAGCTACAGAGGATTGACTTAATCCTAAACCATCAAGTTTAGCATTGACATCTTGCATATAAGATTCCAATATTGGGTCATCACTACTAAGTTCATGTCTAGAATTCTTATCAATATAATTTGCAGTATTTTCTCGTTCTATCCATCCTAAATTCATTTCAGCATCTTTTAATGACATACTAAATTCACGTTTGCTACCATCCGGATTAGTTATTACTTCACCATTAGAATTTAAACCAGTATACGTCACATAATCAGAACCAGTAGCCTTAGCAGCTGCATAGGATGCGGCAAAATCCTTATAATTTGTATAAACGTCACTACCTTTAAATATGCTTCCATATGTTTCTGTACTCTTTTTCATTTCCCCATTAGCTCTATCTAAAGTTTCAGACATTGCTTTATAAGCAGCTTCCATATTGCCAATTTCGGTTTCCAAGGTATTAGCCCTATTAGTACCTAAGAAAGTACTCCTCAAAGTAGTTTCTAAACGACCAGGAAGTGTTGAACCGGTGGCATAATTAGTTCTTACTCTAGCATTATAATCACCAATGGCAGATCCAATCTTAGAATAATCTGTCTTGCCACTACCAAAGCCAGCCTTAGCTCCTGTAGAAAGTCCACCAATAGCTCCTGCTATACCAGCACCAAAATTTTTTAAAAGTCCATCACCGGCAGCTACACTAGCACTAACTGCATTCACAGTAGCACCTGCAGTATTTCCTAATAATGATGCAGAGGCCAAAATTCCAGATAAACCAGTACCAAATTCACTATCTTTAATATTTAGAGCTTTTTTAATAAACTTAGGTGCCATAAAAGCAAATACTAATAAACCTATAATTATCAAAATATAACTGATACCAGATGGATCAATTACGGTTTTACCACTAACAGCATTATTAAATGTATCACCAAGTATTGATGCATAATTACCCATATCACCAAGTTCACCAATGATAAGAAGAACTAAATAGAATATTGCAAACTGTATAAATAAATCTATATACGTTTGTATAAATAACTTTGTATAACTAGCCAAAATTCCATCCTTAGCAGATTTAGGATCAATATAACTAAGAATTGGTATAGGAGCTAATACTTTTAATACCATTAATTTAAAAGCACGAATTGCTACATTAAGTCCAATTATAATTAATAAAACAAGTGCAACAGCCGCAACAAAAAAAGCAACACCTGGCACATATGTATATAAATATGTGTCTTTTTCATTATCACTACAAGCTTCAGCTGCCTTTGATGGAACTTCAAATATATTATCAACAGTTAAAACATCATCAGTAACAGTCCCGCAGTCAGAATTAGGATGAAAGAAAGTACTCATCATATTTAAAGCAGCTGTAATACCAGTTTCTTCAGCTTTAGCTGCTCCACTACTATTAGCACTACCATTATCAACTACCGTAGAATTTCCAGTAATTATTCTTCCAACAGTATTAACAAGTGGCACCTGAATTTCACTAAGAAGTGGAAACAATAAAGTAGGTACAAAAATTAATAATAATAATGATGTAACTAATCTAGTTATTAATTTTCCAGTTCCAGACTGTTTATCATTTACCTTATCTGGATTAGCTAGATAAGTTAATAAAGACATAGTAACTTTAAAAATCATCAATATTCCAATTACGACATATACTCTACTTTGAATTTTATTATATAAATCGGAAATTATAGACAATTGATCAATACTAGAAATCTGTAAAATAATATTAAAAAAATTACCAACTAAAACATACAATATAGTATCAATCCAAATACAAACTGTTCTAATAGCAGTTAAAATGATATTACGAGGAACATTTAAATCGCCTAATAAAGCTATATAATTCATAATTTACCTCCTATAATCTATCAATATAGTAGCTAAGCCACAAGTACTTGTATTAGCTCCAGAAACATCATTATATATATTAAGTAATATTTTTACCAAGATAGGCACAAAGAAAATGACTATTCCTATAATGCATCTTTTTATGAATCTACTAGTTGCTTTACTTAAAGCATCTTTATCTCCAGATAAAACTGGAATAGAAAAATCAATAAAACCAAAACAAATTAATGCTATAGGAACTGCTATTTTAACCCAAGTAAATACTTTTTCTAAATAAGGCATAATATCATAAAGCATATTACAATCACCAGGTAATTGTTCCTGACTACTAGCAATTTTACGCATAGAAGAATTTATATCTTTATCATTACTCTTCATTGAATTTTGAAGATTATTTAAACTAGTAGCTAATCCTTTTTCATATGAATCTTTCTGATCAATAATTGTTTCTTCTGAGATATTTTCTTCTTTCATCCAAGTTTCAGCCTGATTTGCTTTATTTTTGCCAACATTCTTAATCGTTGTAGCTAGTTGAGCTTCAAGCGTTTTAATATATTTCAATTGAGAAATATCATTTTCAAATTCACATGAGTTACGATATTTTTCAACTATTTCTTGCTTTTTACTACCATAGTTTCCTGTTAATAAAAGATTATAATAGTTAGTTATTTCAACAGTTTTTGAACGTACAACATCAATAGTAGTTAAAACAGGTTGACCACTAGCAGCATTAGAATATTTATTTAAATTGCTCAATTCTTGTACTTTTGAATAAACAGGTGTATTTAAATTATTATCAAAGTTTGTTTTTAATTCATTTTTTAAATTAGTAAGTTGAGTATCACTACACTTATCAATACTATTCCCAGCATTAGATTTTCCATCTATCACAGCTGGAACTACTGATCCATCATTACTCAAAGTAGCTGTATATTTTTTATCAGAATCTTTAGTTGTAATGGTGTAAGTAAATCTTTTTCTTGAATCACTTCCAGTTTTGCCAACTTTAGTCTGAACAGATGGAGGACATGAAAAACTAGTACCATCCTGTTTAAACAAACTCTTACCATCATTAGATAAAGAAGCTTTTGCGGTAACACCACTTGCCCCAATAGATATACTAGAAACTTTTTTATTTTTTTCAGTATTCCATAAAGTAACACTATTTTTATAATAAGCTACTGTAAAACTACCAGAAATCTCTGTTCCATCTATAGTCTGAATAATTTGATAAGTACACTGCGGTACCTGTGCGCCATCATCAGCTGCATAGACATTACCGGAAATTAATAATGAACCAATCATTAGTAAAAAAATTAATAAAATATTTTTTATATATCGTATTCTATTCATAGTAACACTCCTTATAAGTACAATAAACCAAATTAATTATAACATAAAAAAAATAATAGTAAAATATAAATTCCACTATTATTTATAATTTTGATTCTAGTTTTAATTCTAGTCAGCTGCTTCCCAGCATTCAAACCACTGATTTTCTTCACCAATATCAGTTTTAGCAAATATTCCCATCAATAGAGATACAATAGTAACAACAAAGAATACTGCTACAGCTGCTATAGCTCTTTTAATTAGTTTACTAGTAGCACCTTTGATTTCCTTATCATCACTAGACATAACTGCTTTACCTAAATCAATAGTTCCCATTAATATCAAAATAATTGGAATACCAATTTGAATAATTGGGAAAATTCCCTTTTTAATAAATTGGACAATTGGTAAAAGTCCTTCGCAACTATCTACTAAAATTTGTACTAAATCTAACATATTATAACTTCCTCCTTGTTATATATACATAATATCTAAAACTTAACTATTAGTCAAGTTATAGCTTAATAATTTACATTTTTTTACATATAGCTAGAACCACTATATGTACTAATTCCTAAACGATTAATTAAATCATCTAATACTTCTGAATTATTTTGTCTTTCATCAAGTGGTGGTAAATTAAAGAATACTTTAGTCTTAGCTTCATATTCAAACTCATTAACATCACTACTAGATAAAAGACTTTTAGCTAACACGATTTTCTTACCTTTTAATCTATTGAAAGCTTCCCTATCTCTTCTCATTAATTTATTTAATTTAATAGTAGAAGGCTCTACTAAATAAATAACGTCAGTACATAAGTCATCATTACCATCTTTATTTAAATCAACCAATATTACTGATGTCTCACGATGTTTAAGTAACTCAGAAGCAAGTCCATCTTTAGATACAGATTTTAAATCTTTATCATTAATATACATAAAATCTTTTTTATCTACTTCTATAGCTTCTACACTCTTACCAAGCTTAGTAAGTTCTACCTTTAACATATAAGTTAACATAGTAGCACCAGCATGCTCAGTTAAATTCTTAATACCAAGTATATATGCCCCATTATTAATAATATTATTAATAACAGTAGTTCCATCACTATTACCACTTACAGTAGAAATAGGTGCAGTCATAACACCTGTACCACCACCACTATCAATTTGATGTAAGTGAGCAACATCACGATAAGTATTTGGATTCTGCAATAAATAATTAACACCATCCAAATTAGTCGTAAAATTATATATACCCATAGATATCAATCTAGACAAAAATTGTGGAGCTAAACAATCAGGAGTATCGGGAAGTAATACAATTATCTTTTCTACATCTAATGACATAGATAATTTCTGTAAATTCCTAATATCACGATAATCTTTTAATGCCGTTAAATCCAGTATCATTCTTCCAAAAAAGAAATTTGCAAACATTTGAACTAATTCATCAGCATCAAATACTCCATGTATAGACTTAATAACCTCTATATCTAAATTAGCAAGTTCTGCTTGACGTTCATTTGATATTATAACATTCATCTATATCACCCTTTTACTTCTATTTTATTCTGTTTTTGCATATTGACATAACTCCGTATTAGTACCTGAAGAATATATCAAAGCCGTTTGTCCTTTTACTTTTAAAAATCCTGCTGCTTTTGGAAATATCTTATTAATAATAGGAATATCTATATCTACAAAAGTAGCTATTGTGTAATAAGAACCCTTATACTGTAATCTCCCATTACTAGTACCAATAGTATCAGCTAAATCACATTTAACACAAAACACAACTTCATTTCCCTTAGATGTAGTACTATGATAAGCTTTATATCCAGGCATACTATTACATATTTGTATATATGATTTATAATTAGATACATGATAACTATATTTATCAGCTACACGATCAATCTTCTCACTAGCAGACTCAGTTAATCCCTCATATTCTTCTACTACTCTACGTATATCATTTTTAACTTTAAAAGCCTTTGCATAGTTAACACTAAATAGTAATAATCCAATAGCTAATACTAAAAATATAATAACTGCCTGAATTGTGAAAATACCTCCAACTGCTTCTTTCATAATCTCACCTACTTACCTACACAGTACTTATTATTATGAGATGCATAAATTAGAGAAGTCTCTCCTGATATCTTGAAAAAATTAGCTGTAAAAGGAATTATATTATTAACTATTGGTACATCTATATTAACGAATGTCACAACAGAATAATATGCTCCTCTATAATCAGGTTTTTGATTCATTTCCCCTAAATTATTAGCATAATTACATTTTATACAAAAGCGTACTCCAGATCCACCATTTAAGTCAGAACTTTCATATACATCATAACCTAATTTCTTACATGCATCTACATAGATATCAGATAAAAAATATTGATGTTTTCTAATCATATCATTAATTTGTACTTCTGCTGATGGTGTTAATCCTTCACTCTTTTCTATAATACTTCTAATCTCATTTTTTACACGAAAGGCTTTTGAGTAATTTACTGCAAAAGCCATTAAACACATAATAATTAAAAGTGCGATTACGATAGCCTGTAGAGTAAATATTCCTCCCATGGCATCTTTCATACTATCACCACTCTTCTAACAATTTATTTTTTATTAGTCACTAACAATACCATTATTATCTTCTGGTGTACGAATATTATTCCAAGTATCATTGATAGTATTTTGAATTTTAGGCCACATTACCCAGAAAAACGCAATAATAGCACCAATAGCAATAATAGTTACTACTGTCATATTTAATTCTCCAGTCGCTTCTTTCATAATTATATCCTCCTTTATTATATATATTTTTATTATACCATAAAATCAAATTATTACCATATTTTTTTATTTTGTTTATTAACTTTTTAAAATTTAGAAAAAGTACTTAGTCAATACTGATTAAGTACCTTTTAATATACACTAAATTCTATAATGCTGAGAACATATAAATCATAGCAATTAATATAAGTACCATAACTCCTGCACCAGTTGCTACCAACATAGTCATAGTTTGGCTTTCCATATAATGCAATCTTTCTTTATACTTTTGTTCTCTAGCTTTAGCCTGTAAGTTAGATACCGTTCTAGAAAACATCAATAAACGTTCTTGTTTTCTTTCTTGAGAGCCTAAACCTAAACGATAAAGTAATCTCATCATTCTCATAGAATCTCTAACTGGATACTCATTAGCAAAATCCATATATGGTTGAATACTAGAATCTCCAGCATCTATCTTAGCTATTAATTCTCTAAGACCTGGCTTAAATACTTCTGGTGCTTCTTCAATAGATTTAGCTAAAGCTACAGGCACTGTATAATGCTGTACTAATATTTCTAATCCCTTTAAATAATATGGTAACATAACGTCAATATCATGTAAATGTTTCTTATAATACTTTTTTAAATTATTGTATTCAATCTTATAAACAAAATAAGCAATAATAATAGATAACACAATATTCATAAGAGATAAATTACCAAGGAAAATAAATAAGAATAATACTAGTGCTATTCCAGCCTGTTTTAATCTTTTTTCAAATATAGTTTGTGAACTAACTTTATCTCCATACTTAGCAGCAACTAAGAAATCAAAATCATCCTCTTTTAATTTTTCAAATAATACTTGATTATCCTGAATAAATTTCTTACTACTAATAGTTTGATTATAAACTAATATAAATATAATTATAGCTCCAATAATAAATATTTCCATCTACTCAGCACCTACATTCTCGTTATAGAATTTTTCTCCTTTTAGAAGAAAATAACTATTTATCCAAATAATACCATGAAGTATAATCTTAACAAATATATTATCAAGTAACTGAATATAAGTCTCTCTACCTAATAAATACTGAATTAGCATAACCATTAAGTAAAGCATAACTCCATATTTAAGAAATCCTTTATGGAAAGTAGCTCTTTCCATACGATCACGATATACACTTTCTACAAGCATATCTATATCAAGTTGCATATTATCAAGAGATTCACCAGAGTCTCTTGCACCTTCTTTAGTAATCTGTAAGAATAACTGATGCATATTTTTAACTATATAGTATGGATACTTACTACTCATAAATTGAATAGACTCATCTATTGAACCATTTTGATAAGCCATAGTAATCATAAGATTAACATCACCTAATATAGGTTCTTCCAAAACACCAGAAGCAACAACTCCTTCAAGTGCTTTAACGAAACTTTGAGTAGTAGCAAATTCCATAATTGTATTAGTAGTATATATTTGTATTTGTTCAAAAATAAATTCACTATACACACGCTTACATCTTAAATATGCTAAATATGGAATAGAGGCATTAACTATAATTATATAAAATATAGATATTAATAAGTTATAAAAATATAAATATGATACTACTCCCGCAAATATTGAAAATACTAAAACTTGAGTCATATATTGACGAGCAGTATATTCTTGTCCAAGTTCTTTAGTTTTTTCTCTTATTACTTTAAAAGAATATGGAGCGAAACGATTATATAAACCTTCAGCCTGAGTAGTAATAAATTTATATACATTTTGACCTCTATATTTTCTATAAAGTACTATAAAAATAGCCAGAATTAATAAAATAATTAATTCCATATATTATCACCTCTTTTATTTATTGATTAATATTAAAATTAAAGAATCTAGGTTGTTGTATAGGATTAGGACGTTCAGTACTAGTTGTATTACTATTAACTGATGATTGATTAATAGGTGGTACTGTAGATTGAGTATTAGAGTAAGCATTAGTATCTACATTACTACTAGGAGTAATATTATTAGTAGTAACAGTAGGAATAGTATTAGTATTAGGTGTAACAGTAGTATCATGATTAATATTAGTATTTGGATTAATAATAGTACTATTATCAACTGCAGTAACTGGTTTATTATCAATATTAGAAACTACATTAGTATTAGTACTTTCCATCTCTTTTTCATCACCCTTAGGCTCAGTACCATTCATAACATCCTCAAAAGATATTCCCTTATCAGTTCCAGTATCACTATCATCTTCTGCTCCTTCAAAAGTAGTACTATCTAAAGTAACATTTTGATTAAGTAGTGAATCTATTAAATGTTGACTAGGATTTTTCTTTTTAATAGTTCCATCCATTAATTTCTGATATAAGACATTATAAACAGGTTTATTATCATCATCTACATAAAACTCTGTAATTTCATCTATTTCACGGTGAAACTTACCATATTTCTTACTATAATAAGCTTTTATATGTACACCTAATTGTACATAACGGTATATAGTGTTCAAAAACTGTTCTACATCAAGTTCACTTTCCATAAGTGCATACATACGATGTGGAATAGCGCTAGCTTTATCGGAGTGAATAGTAGATAAAATATTATGCCCTGATGAAATGGAATTACGAACTGCACTAACAGCTTCTGCACTACGTACCTCTGATAATAATATCCATTTAGGATTCTGTCTCATACAAGTAACCAAAACATCAGAATATGATGCAATATTATTAGTCTTCATTGCTACTATATCACGATGTGGATAAATTTTATCTAAGTGAAGTTCTAGTGTATCTTCAATAGTAATAATTTTTTCATTTTCTCTAGTATGACTAGCTAAGTACTTAACGAACTCAGTTTTACCACTACCAGTTTCTCCACATACCATTATGTTGCAGTGTCCAAGAACACATTTAATTAGAAAATCATGAATATCTTTAGTAACATAATCTTCTTTTAATAGTGTTTCCTCTTTTAAACGAATCTTAGCTGGAGTTTTACGAATAACTAAAGCTATACCATTAGTAGCAATAGATTCATGTACAAAGTTTAAACGAAGTTCAGGACTTTCTGCATCTAAGAAAGGATTAGCATTATTAAATGTTGTTCCCATTACGTTAGAACATTGAAAAGCAAGTTTTTCTACTACTGCATTATTGATATTAGGATTTTCTACTCTATAAGATCCTTGAGTTAAAGAACGTAACCAAATCTGACCATTATTAGTATAAGAAATATCAGTAATATCATCATTCTCAATATACTCTCTAAAAGCCCCAAAATCTAATTGTGCAAATAAATTATCTTTCATAAATGGGAACAACTCCTTCTTTTATTCTTTTTATTCTATTCTTTTATTGTGCTGGTGTAGTAGTTGAATTTAACGGTGTATCATCTTCTATATCAGCATCTGTAAACTCCGTAACACTATTAATAAAGTCTTTTAGTTTTTGATTACTAATACTTACTTCACCTGGTTCTTCTTTAAGTGATTCATTAGTAGGTACAGGAATAATACTTACTTCATATGTTCTAAGATACATAGCTTTTCTTAAAAGAATATGATATTCTTCAGGAACCGCAAATATTAATTGAGATGGTGTCTTAATATTATCTAAGTCTTCAAATACATCATCACCATTTGAATCAAGTACAGCTAGTATTTTAACATTCTTAATTAATTTACCAACCATAATCTTATCTTTAGTATCTGTAGTAATATTATCTTCATCTATTTTATTAACTGCTTTTATATAGATATCAATATAATTACCAGGATACATCTTATTACCATAAGTAGTATCTGTAGTAACTGATAAGTTTACAAGAGTATATCCCTCATCAGCAGGATAATCATAGATAATAGAATCTTGTAGATCTTCTTTTTCTACTACTGCTCCTTGATAAAATAAACTTCCTTCAGGAATAGCAGTATTCTCTCTAGAATACTTATTAACTATTTTAGCTGTATCAGTAATTACTTTACCTTTAATCATAGCTATAGGTACATCAACTGTTCCAACCATATCACTAGTAATAAGTGTACGTGGTGGAATTGCTACTCTTGCGTATGGTACCGTAGTTGGATTAGTTTTTTGGTTAATACGGTAATTATAACCAAACCATAGTACTAGAATTCCAATTACTACTAATACTATAGTAACTGTATTCTTATTTGTTAGAAAACCTTTAATTTTTAATGTTATATTATTCATATTCATTCCCCTTTCATCTAATCTGTATAGGCTTGATCTAATGTACGTTTTTCTTGATATTTTGTTTCAAGTATTGCGTCTATTGAATTAACTATATCAAAGTCTTGACCAGCAACAGATGCTACTGTACTAGTTCCAACTTTAATACTAACTTTAGGAGGTGTTTCATTAAAGTCAAGTACTTTAATGTTATAAGCTTTAGTGGCATCAACTGATTCAGCAAATCTTCTCATAAAACTTTCTAAGAATTTTTCTCTATCTACTCTAACTATACCACCACTATTACGATAATATCCATAATCAACAGCATCTAACATTGCAGCTTCTGTTGTTTCTTCTAGTAGATAATAATCAAGTTCATTACCAGATTGATAATTTTGTACTAAGTTAACACAAGCTAGTGTCAACACCCCTAAAATAATAATTCCAATAATTACCATTCCTTTACTCATATTCTACCTCCTTAGTCATCACAGGATGAACCACCTTTAGCATTATTACATTTAGCTATATCTTGACGCATTACGCTATTGAAACCATCAGCATAAGTAACGTAATTAGTATTATCCATAAATTTACTAGTACAGTAATCTCGACCTTTTCTAGATATACAATCAAGATCATAGTCCAAGTAATTTCTTTCTCCATCAGCATTTAAATCATCAACACTCTTATTATACTTACGAATAGCTCTAATATTTTGTGGTGTAAGTATAAAGTTATAATCTACTTCATCAGAGCGATTATATATATCATAACCTTTATTTTCAATAGCTTGATTTAACCCTACTGGATCAATTTTATAGTTTAAGAATTGATCTAAATTTCTAGAAGCAGAACTTGTCCAATTCCATCTAGGATTTCTATTATTCGGAAAGTTATCAGTTAAATCAATAGGTCTATAAATTATAGTTATACCATTACCAGTATTTCCATTATTACCCTTATCACCATCAGGACATCCTGGACCAGTACATTGATTACAAGTCCCATCTTTACATATAGTATTATTATAAACACCATAGTAACAGTCTATATCATTTGTATAACCACCGTCAGTTCCTAATCCATCAACTGATACTTTAATTAATGCTTTATTACCATTAAAAGCTGTGCCTGAATCAGTTAAAGTAATTGCTCCTGTCTTAGGAATAACAACATTAACATTATCACTTAAAATATTAGTATAGTATCTATTACCACCAGGATAAACATTTTTAGAATTAAAGGAAGTGCTTTCAAGTTTAGTACTAGCAGTGGTAGCATTAAACTTCATATAACGATTACTCTTAGTTTCATAAATTGACATACCTGATTTCTTATCAAGATAAGCTGGTACTAAAGAAACTGTTACTTTCTTAGTAGTTACATTATTTTCACATCCTGATACTGTCTCACCTTGAGAACCAAGTGTCCAAGTTCTAGAATTACTACATCCACCACCCTTTTCTACAGTAGTAATGCTATCACCATTATCAGTAGATAATTCATAAGTATAAGCTGTACCACCATTATTTAAATAAGAATCAGCTATTTTTAAACTATAACTACCAGAACCAATTTCCTTAGACATTTTATCAATCATAGAACTATATTCACTTTGAGATTCATTAAGTTCAGAAGCATATAATTCTTGTGGATTATCAACACATCCACTTGGACCAACACTCTCATAAACAGAACACTGACCATCATGACCATCACAGTAACTTGAGAAAGTAACACCTACCGTACCACAATGTTTAGTTGGTACATCTACACGGTACATTGCCTTAGGTCTACCAGCACCATCAGTAGTCATACCAGTAAATGTTGAAGAATAATCATTATGATTAGTAATTGTATAAATATTACTAGCTATTCTTTGAATTTGATATCCATCATCCAAGAAAGATACTTTTTTATTTTTATCAGTTAATGGTAGTTCTCTATCAGTACCATAAACTTTTTCATAACAGCTATTGATACAACTTTGTGTATACTTACCACCATCACATGTATTTACACAAGCATCAAAATCCTCATTTGGACCACCCTTATTATCCGTAACAGTACCAGCACTTTCACTATAAGTACATGTTGTTTCACACGAATAATGACACTGTGGTTTTAATACTACTTGAGCATTCTGTCTTAAAGTACATGTTCTAGTAGCAGTAAAAGTACTAACATAAGTAAAACCAGCTCCTGCATAAACTAATTTTGGTCTATCTCCAACAGCAGTATAACTTTCCTTACAAGTTAAACTCCACCACTTACCACTATCAGCTATAACTGTTCTTTCGCCAGTAGAAGCACCATTATTACACACTAATCCATTGCTAATCTTAAATGGCGATTGAGCACTATCAGCACCTGATGTTAATAAAGCTTTCAAATCAGTATATTGTTTATTAATATTATTTTTTAATTCCCTATATTCTTTATAAGTAACCTTAGATTGATAACAGTATGAAACATAATTAGTTTTAATTGAAGTTAACACATCAGAATTATTAGGAATATTACCATTAGAAACAAGATTATTAATATAAGTCTTAACACTATCACATCCATAACTACTATCAGTTAAAGCTGGATTATCAAGTTCTATAGAATCATCCATTATTGGTACTACATAATCTAGGGTAGCTACAAAAGAATTATTACACTTAGAACTACTATCATTTACATAAAATTCTAAAATCATAGTATTATTTCTAAAACTAGAACCATCAAAGCTAGATGGATTAACACCGTTTATAACGTAATAATCACCCTGCTTAGTTAAAAAATTCCTATAAGCTGTAGCAGAATTAACTCCATCAGTATTAGCATCATTTTTATTATAAACCACTCTTACTTTAAGTTTCCCATTAAATAAGTCTTTAATCTTAATATTATATTTACCACTATTTATATCTAATTCAGCAGTAATATTCTTATAAGTTTTGCCATCATCAGTATCTAAATAATGATTAACTGCATACTTAGATTTTTCTTTATCAGATGGACAAGTATAAATAGTATTACCTTCCTTATAACAGCTAGTTGATAATAATATAGCTTCAAACTTATTAGCTTCAGTCTGAATGCCACCAATATAACCACTCTCTATCTGTTCCTGAGTTAATGAAGAAACATTATTAATATTAACTCCTATATTTTTATTCTTATCCCAACTAATATTATATAAATTACGATTAGGTAAACAAACTGGTTGACTCATAACTGTTTCTTCAGCATCTACCCTAATAGTATTAACTAATATAATAGAAATAACTAAAAGTAGACTACCTTTCAGTAACTGAGGAAAACTATTCTTCATACTAACACCTCTCTATCATATATAAAGATTATAACATATTTTCTAAATATTTATATTTTTTTTTAATATTTTTACTATTTAACCATTATCATTAGTAATACCCTTTGAAAGTATTTTATAATTATCATTAGTTTTAACTTGATATGTGGTTATTTCTTCGTTATCTCTTACTCTTCTAGCATCAATATATATTTGTTGTTTTTCATTAGAACCAAAATATCTAGTACATGTCTTAACAGTAATTAAATAATCATCACTATTAACATCTATATCATAATCATAAATACTATTTTTTCTAACTTTATCAATATATTCTTTAACTTCTTTCTTACTATCAAAGCTTTCAGCTCCATCACTATAATAATCATAAAATCCTATGGCATATATCTTATATAGTTCAGTATCATTACCTTTAGTATAACTAATATATAAATTATTCTTCGCAAAATCATCATAAGTAAAAGCCATTAATCCCTCAAAATTATTTAAATTAGTCATATCTCTAATAGGAGTACTAGAAACATTAACTATATTATGTCCTATTAATACTTCTCTATTTTCTCCTGATATATAAGTAGGACTGCGCCAGCCAAAATTAAGTGAGGTTGGACTAATAGCGCTAACTGCTCCTGTTAATATAGGATAATCGATATTAGTACCCTGTACCTGTAACCATCCTGCTACTAAATAATTCTCATATTTATAATTAGCTAGTGTAGCTACTCTATCTTCAAAATTTAATTTCATAGGTTTTTCCACAAATTTACTCTTATGATTACTATTAACAACACATATAACTACTACTATAGCTATAACTATTATTAATAAAATTATTCCTGCTATAATTCTTCTTACTAGAAACTTCTTCTTCATAATTTACTCCTATTTTAAGATATATGGATTATTAAATGTTCCATTACCTGTTTTTATCTTTAAATTACCATCTAATAATGTAACTACTCTAACTGCAAAATTATTATAAGAACTAGTAGGTAATTCATAAGATAATCCATTTGACACATTAGTCATAATAATATAATTACTATTTTCTGTTTTATCAGCATATAACTGTATTTTCTTAATATTATTACTCATCTTAGAATCTACTCCAGAAAATAAATCAGTAGTAGATGATAACATCAATTTAGTTTTAATATTTTCACTCTTAAATTTATCATAAGTAGTATTACTAGAATTAGTTAATAATTTATAAGTAGAAGTTATAATACTATTTTCATTAATGTAATCAATATATTGGTTATTCAAAATATATCCTGGATTATTTTCATCTTTTACGTTAAATGAATAATTATTAATATTCTCTATTGATACTTCTAGTGGATCATTAGTAGTATTATTCATTAACGGTTCTGCTGATATAGCTTTAATATTTTTACCATCATGTCCTATAATTCTAAAAGTAATTCCTGAATAATTAAAGTACTCCCCTATTATTCTACTGTTTATTTTATCATGTTCTACTCCATAATCATAATCAGTTAATTTATATGGAGAAGTTTTTTCTCCTGTACCAGAAGTAATATACATATTAGCTTTTATAGTAATAACTGGCTTTATAGGTACCAAAGTAGAACTATAATTAGTAACCATGTTTCTAAAGTTATCCATAAGAACTGGTTCTTTATTAACTCTATTTGAAAAAGTAAAGTTATAATAATTCTTATAATTAACTGAAGAAAAACTATCTACTACTGTATTTTGATAATCAGTAACACTAAGTAATCCTACTTTTCCTTTATATATTTCACTACAACTATTACT
Source organism: uncultured Bacilli bacterium (assembly GCA_934183185.1). Taxonomy (GTDB): domain Bacteria; phylum Bacillota_I; class Bacilli_A; order RF39; family UBA660; genus Alloscybalousia. The sequence goes on from CAKPSO010000012.1 coordinate 33,841, forward strand.
ATAATCACTAACACTAGAAATATCTCCTACACAGTAATTACTTTCTACTAAGTATTTACTACTCTCAATACTAGGTAAAAACACATTAGTTAACCACTTATCAATATTAGAGTCCTGATATTTATCCCCTACATAACGTAAATTATTAGTTATATCATCACTCATCAATCTAACTGTTCCATCTTCATTAACGTTAATAATCCTAAATAACATACCAGAAAACTGTAGGTAATTATTCTCAACTTTTCCCTTATAATAATTAGAAGCATCTGTATTATTTTTTACTATTTCTGTTAGATTCTTAGCTACAATTACTGTTCTAGTAACTTTAGTTTGATTATTTAAACTATCACTTACTTTATAAGTAACTTTATACTTACCAACTTTATTAATATTAACTTTAGAAGTATCAATTTCTACTTTAGCTACATCTATCTTACCATCCTTATCATCTACTACACTTTTAACACCAAGTTCTTTATATTCTTGTCCAAAATTAGTAATAACACTATCATCTCCATTTAGTGTGATAACTGGCCCTATATGATCAACACTAGACTTATATTTACCACACTTTAAATACGTATAATAAATGTATTCACCATTATCATTTTGATATACTTTAACCCAACTATTAGTATCACATAATGTCTCAGTTTTAGGAATCTTTAAGCTTTCAATTCTATTTTCCAAAAATAATTTTTCTAAAGTAACACTTCTAATTTCTCCCTTTTTAGGAAGTAAACTAGACCTATACTCATAATACTTTTGTACAGCCTCTGTAAAAGTCTTTTCTTCTTTTTGAAAAATATAATAATTAGATAGCCATAACTCCCATAATAGGAATGCTAATAAGAAAAAGAATAAAGCACATAGTATTAAGATACCAACCTTTTTAATATTTTTATTTTTCTTAAATAACCTATCTATTACTTTCATACAATCACCCTTTTATATTATAAAAATACTGATAACTTCTAACTGTAAATACTAAACTAATACTAGTAGCATTCTTAATATCACTACTTACCACTAAATATCCATAATTACCACGATAAGTAGATACTGCATATCTAACTTTTTCTTCTTTTTCTTCTCCATTAACTGTATATCTTACTTTTCCATATTTCTTCAAAAATGCTAAAAAATTATTCTTAGTATCACTATCTGTATCAAATCTAAATGTAAGTATCGTTTTCCCACTAGGACTATTAACTGTATTTTCATAAATAGGACACGTTCCAGAAGTATTACATTCTCCGTATCTATAAGTTAAACTATCAGTTATTTGATAATTAGAAATACTGAATTTCCATTCTTTATTTTCATTAATAGGAACAGTAATATCACTATCTAACTTACTAGTACCTTTAGTTATAAACCTACTAATATCAACAACACGAATACTTATTCTAGTAGCCCTTTTATGAATATTAGTAGTTTGATAAGTAAGTAAAAAATTACTATTATCATTAGGTTTCTTTATTTCATAAATAAATAATAACTTCATACTAGAATTAGCAGCTATTTTTCTATCTTTAGTATATAAAGTACCCATATCCACAAAATAATTATTAAACCTATCACTAGGTAAATAATAATAATTGTCTACATATAGATACATCTTACTAGGATCAAATATTCTTTTACTATTAATATTATTTTTAATAGTAGCTTCCACTATCATATAAGTCATATTATCATTAATTGTATTACCCGTATAATCCCTATCTGTTATATAAGTATTATTAATAGTAATATCATACCCATTTTTAGTAAATGTCTGCCCTAGTTTATATACTTTATTTTGAACAAAAGTATAAGTATATAGATTAAATACCCCTATTAGTAATATTATTCCAAAAATAATACTAAGAGAGAGTTTGTGTTCTAAGAAAAAGTATTTAGCTAATCTAATTTTATTTTTTACTTGTCTAACAAATTTATCTTTATCAAAAGATACAGCTACTTCTACTTCTTCCCTATCTTCTTCTCCTATTTGAATAAATTCCTTATCTTCACCAAAACCAAATTTCTTTAAATCAAGTCCAATAGAACGTATTGTTAATAAAAATAGTATTGGATAGTATGGTAAGGTAGAAATAAATATCAAATCTCTAACTACTAATACTGATGCTAATTTAAATTCACCAGTAACCGTAATAGTAAAGTAATATTTAGCATATATAAATAAGATAAAGGTAATAATATCAAGTATTAATATAAAGATATACATAAAGTATGGTTTATTCTTATATTTCAACAGATAAGCTAATATTCCACATATTAAGAAAATAAGGATAAAGGATAAATATTCAAAAATATTAATGTAATTTTGAATTGAATCTAGCATTGTATTATAAATACCAGTAGATGCATAGTCTTTTATAAATCCATATAGTGACAAATCTTTCCACAATACAAAGCCAACAAGTGCTAGTAATAATATGTTTATTTTTTTAAAATTCTTTATTAAAAAAGCATATGGTTTTCTTAAAATCATACTAGCCCCTCCCAACACTCTTCTATTCTTCTTAATTATATCTTATTTTAAGAAAAAAAAAAAGATAATTTTAGTCAAAGTTATGCTATACTTAATAAGTAGTTGGAGGTAAATGAATATGAAAAAATTAAAATATATTTTAGTACTAGTAGGAGTATTATTTATAACAGGTTGTTCAAAGAGTAATATTAAAGAAATTAGTTATAATGAATATAAGGATTTAATAGATAATAAGGAAACTTTTATATTAGAAGTAATGAGAGAAGATTGTATTAACTGTAAAAATTTTAAACCAAAATTAAATGAAGTAGCTAAAAAATATAATATTAATGTTAAGTCAATTAGTACTGATAATTTAAGTGATGAAGAGTTAGATGTGTTTGGAATAAGTGGTACACCAACTGTTATCTTCTACAAGGATGGTAAGGAAGAAACAACTGCTGCTAGAATAGTTGGTGATACTAGTAAGGATAAGATTATAGCTAAGTTTAAAGCCAGTGGTTTTATAAAGTAACAGAAAAAAACAGGTTTTACCTGTTTTTATTTTGATTAAAATCCTCTCGAACTTCCGCCTCCACCTGATGAGCCACCGCCACCAGAGAAACCACCAAATGATGAACCGCCACTTGAACCTCCGGATGATCCTCCTATAAAGAAGCCTCCCATTCCACGACCGCTTCCAGCTTTATTTATCATTAGATAAATGATAAAAATCCATATACCAATCTCAATTATAGTAATAATTGCCATTATAACGTCATCTTCTTCTGAATCGTTAGAAATAGGTTCATCTACATTACCATCATACTCATAATAATTAGCTATTTCTTGAAAAAAAGCTTTATATCCATTTAACATTCCTTCATCAAAGTCATCATTTTTAAAATAAGGGATCATATAATCGTCTTGAAATCTACCTGTCTTACCGTCAGGCAACAATCCCTCTAAGCCATAACCAACTTCTACTCTCATCTTTCTCTCTTCTAAAGCAAGTAATAATAGTAGTCCATTATTTTCATCTTTATCTCCAATTCCAAATTTTCTAAATAATGTTGTTGCATATTCTTCAAGATTTTCCCCATTTAAACTAGGAATAGTAACTACTACTATTTGGGCTTTAGTTGCATTAGCTAATGCTACACTATGTTCTAAAATATACTTCTCAGTATCATCACTTAGAATATTAGCATAATCATTGATATAAAAGTTATCAGTAGGACTAACAGTAGTTAATGCAAAAACTGAACTAGGTACTACACTTAATAGAAAAAAAAGAAAAAGTAATAATCTCTTTTTCATATTAGAATTCCACTTTAGGTACTTCAGTTTTTCCTTCACTTACTTCAAAGTATGATTTTTTTTCAAAACCAAACATAGAAGCTAAAATATTAGTAGGAAATCTCTTAACTGTAGTATTATAATCAGTAACTGTATTATTATAATCACGACGTGCTGTAGCTATTCTATTTTCAGTACCAGCAAGCTCATCAGATAATTGAATAAAGTTCTCATTAGATTTTAAATCTGGATAATTTTCAACAACTACCATTAAAGCATTTAATGCTGATGTCAATTGATCGTTAGCAGTACCCTTTTCTTCAACTGTATCTGCTTTCAGCAAATTCTCTCTAGCGGTAGTTATCTTATCAATAATTTCTGTTTCATGTGATGCATATCCTTTAACTGTACTAACTAAGTTAGGTATTAAATCTGCTCTTCTTTCAAGTTGAACATCAACATTAGCTAATTCTTTATCCACTTTTTCACTCTTAGATACTAGTGAATTATAGCTACCTCCTAAAAACATAATAATTAAAAATACAACTGCTACTACAATAATTATAACTGTACTAGACTTCTTCATAAATATCACTCTCCTATCACAAGTATAGCATGAGAAAGGCAAGAAGTAAAATCAATTATTAAGAATATTAATTTAAACACATAAAAGTCTTGTTTAAATAGAAGTAAAACAAGACTTTAAAGTTGTGAAGATTATAGATTGACTATTTTAGTTTTTGTATTTCTTCAGTTGATAAACCAGTAATTTCAGATATGGTTTCTATATCCATTTTCTTATTTAACATAGCCCTAGCTATTTCTATTTTTTCCCGTTTAGAACCTTGCACAATTCCTTTTTCAATTCCTTGTTTAACTCCCTGTTCTAAACCAGTATCATAGCTAGCTTCTAAGTCTTGTTTATGTGATTCTTCATA
>CAKPSO010000013.1 GCA_934183185.1 uncultured Bacilli bacterium
TAGGATAGATCAAGGAATAATTAATGGAGAAAAGAAAAGAGCTAGAGCTGCTGGATTAAGAGAAGGACGTGAAGAAGAACGTAAAGAAATAGCTCAAGCTATGCTAAATGATGGCGACAGTGTTGATAGAGTATCTAGAATTACTGGTTTATCTATTGATGAAATAAAGAAACTCTCTAGTCAGTAGTTTTCTAATAAATTTTGAATACAAAAGTCAAAGCTAAATCACCAGCCTTGACTTTTTAACATTTAACGCCCTACCAAAACTTAAAAAATACCTCTTGTTTTTTAACCAAAAAAACTATATAATGAAATTAACATAGGAGGATAAAATTATGGATGAAAGAATAAATAATAATTCTGAAGAAAAAAAAGAAAAGAAAAGAAAAAGAGTAATTATTTTAATCATTTTATTACTACTACTATTAGTAATCGTATTTATGGTTAGTTACTCAATATTCTCATACACTAAGAAAGGTGATACTGATAACACTATTACTACAGGTAAAATTAAATTTCTATATACAGAAAATACTGGAGTAGGTAATGGTATTAATATTAGTGATGCATTCCCGGTATCAGATACTGTTGGTAAAAGTTATTCAACCGAAAACTATGTATTTGATTTTAAAGTAACAGCAAGTGTTCCTAATAACATAGAATTACCATATGAAGTAACAGCTCGTATGGCTAATACATCTACATTACCAAGTAATCTAGTTAAAATCTACTTAGTGGAAAGACAAGGTAATACTGAAATAGAAGCTCCACTAACCGTAAATAATGGGGTAGTTAAGAAGTTTAGTGAACTTAATAATACTAACCTAGAAGTAGGAACTAACTCAGATGGTAGTGCTGTAACAGAAAAAACTATCTATACTAGTAAAGCTTCTGGAAAGAACTATGAAAAAGACTTTAGACTAAGAATGTGGATAAGTGAAGATGCTAACTTAGGTGGAGTAACTAATCCAGATGGTTCAATCACATATCCATACCAAGAAAAAACTTTTACTACTACAGTTAACGTTTATAGTATTAGTAATTAATAATAAATAATAAATAAAAATAATAATATTTAAATACGCTTAGACTATCTAGGTGTATTTTTCTTTAAAATATCAATTTATTAGTGTATAATAATAATGATGTATATGAAGAAAAAAATAATTATAGTAACAATTTCAATTACCTTACTACTAATAATAGGACTTGTAGCATACTCTAACGATGCTATTCGTTTTAAAATATCATACGAATACATAAATACTGTAGAATATAGTAATGGTAAAAAAATAAAAGTTAGCATACCATTAAACAATCAAATCAAATACTTAGATAATAACGATATAATAACCTTTCTAAAAGAGGGAACTGGTATTATCTATTTTGGATACAATACATGTCCATGGTGTCGTAACATAGTAGAACCACTTCTAGAAGTAGCTAATGAAAATAATATAGATAAAGTCTATTATGTAGATATTCACCATATATCTAAAATAAAAAAAGAAATTATTAACATACTAGATGATTATTTAAGACTAGATGAAGAGGCAAATACTAAAGTATTAGCTGTACCAGATGTATATTTTATTAAGAATGGTAAAATATTAACTCATCATATTGGTACTGTTGATAGTTATAAAAATCCATATTTAGGTATGAATAATAAGCAGAAAGAAGAGCTAAAAAGAATTTATAATGAGGGAATAGAGGCGATTAATGATGAATAAATTAAAAATAGTATTTATGGGTACTCCAGAATTTAGTGTAGAAGTATTAAATAAATTAATTGATAATTATGACGTTATTGGAGTAGTAACTCAACCAGATAAAGAAGTAGGAAGAAATCATGAAATTAAGTTTTCTCCTGTAAAAGAAGTAGCTTTAAAAAATGATATAAGAGTATTCCAACCTACTAATATAAAAAAAGAATATCAGGGTATTGTTAAATTAGAACCAGACATGATAGTAACTTGTGCTTATGGCCAAATAATACCTAAGGAATTATTAGATTTACCTAAATATGGTTGTATAAATGTTCATGCTTCACTCTTACCAAAACTAAGAGGAGGAGCACCAATTCATAAAGCTATCATAAATAACTATCCTAGAACTGGTGTAACTATTATGTATATGGTAGAAAAGATGGATGCTGGAGATATAATTTCTCAAATAGAAACAATTATAGATAAAAACGATACAGTAGGAACACTTCATGATAGATTAAGTAAACTAGGAGCCAACTTACTAATAGAAACTATCCCTAAAATTATATCTGGAAATATTACTCCAGTAAAGCAGGATGAAAAAGAAGTAACCTATGCTTGGAATATAACTAGGGAAGAAGAACACATAGATTTTTCTAAATCAACTATCGATATTTATAACCAAATAAGAGGATTAAATCCTTGGCCAGGTGCTTATGCTACATTAGATGATAAAATAGTTAAAATTTACTCTTCAAGAATAAGTGATAGTTTCTTCACAACACGTTCAGATGGTGAAATAGGAAAAATCTATAGTGATGGAATAGGGGTAAGTACTAAAGATGGCGAAATAATAATTACTGAACTTCAATTTGCTGGTAAAAGAAAAATGACAGTAAAAGAGTATCTAAATGGTACTGATGGCAACAAATTAATTGGTAAAGTATTTAGGTAGTAAGTATGAAAAAAGAAGATATATGGGAAAATATTAAAAAAATACTTAAACAATGTTTTGGTAAAGAGAGAAATGAACAGTACCATGCTATATTTATGCTAGTAATATTTGGAGTTTTTATACTAGTACTTTCTATACTTCTTAGAAGTGTACCAACTGATAATAACTCTAAGTCACCATCAAACCCAAGCCCTAGTGAAACCCCAACTGTAACGAAAAAACCATCCACCACTTCCCCAACCACAACCCCTAAAGAGAATGTATCATTTGACGTTAATTATAGTTATGTTTTTACTATTATGAATAATGGTACTAAAGAAATGTTTACAGGTAAAAGAATAGATGAAAAAGAAATATTTACTTATGTAACTTCAACTACTAGCGGTAACTATGCAAAATTAAGTAATAATTATTTAAAAAAAGAAAATGGTACATACCATATAGTTGACAGTCCTAGTAGTAATTTAAAATATACTAATATTGATACTATTATGGGACTAATAGAAGCTGCAAGCCTTACCAAAAGTGATAATATTTATACTTACACAGTTCCAACCTCAAAAGTATTAACTACATACCAATCTAATAAATTAGTAGAAGCTAGTGTATGTGATAAAATAGTAGCTACTGTAGTAAATAATCAAGTTAAAACTATTAATGTTGATTTTAGTAACTATGCTACTGTTATTAATGGGAATGTTCCAACTACCCTAACTATAAACATGGAATTTAATGATATAGGTACAACAGAAAACTTTGAAATAGATTTTTAAACTAAAAAAGCACTTCACGATTAGTGCTTTTCTTATGCCTATTATTGAATAGTTAACTCAATAGATGTCTGTACTGGGACTGTACTATCTTTTCTCATAGACTGCTTAATAACAGTATTCCCATTACCATTATCAGAAGTATTAAACTTACAGTTTAAATTACTTTGACTACATAAAGCTATAGATTCCTCTTTAGTTTTACCTATAAAATCAGGAACAGTAGTAGTACCTCCTTGAGAGATAACTAAATTAACAGTTTCATTATTCTTAATAACCTGATTAACTTCATGTGATGAAGAAATTAATTCTCCAGCTTTAACTGAACTATTAAATTGATAATCTATATGATATGATACTAAATTATTATCAGCCCAAGTTCTAAAACTATCTATATCAGTAAAATTAATCATTTTAATTTGCCCCTTAGATATAACTACTTTAATAGTATCACCAACTGTTACTGTATCACCCTTTAACTTACTACTACGAATAACTTTACCTTCTTCTATAGTATCATCATTCTCTTCAGTAAAATTAATCTTTAACTGATTTTCAGTTGCCCAACTAACTATTTCAGTCTGTGTCATATCCTTAAAATCAGGAACTGTAATCTTATCTTTCTTAGCTATCGTAATTACCACTGTCTGTGTTCTTTCTTTATTAATAATCTTACCCTTAGTAATACTCTGCTTTATCACAGTACCATCATCATACTTATCACTATATCCATATCTTATTTCATAATTTATAGCATTTCTACCAAGCCAAGTAGTTGCATGAAATGTATCCATTCCTATTAAATTCTTCATAGCTACAGAATCAAGTTCATCTTTTTTACCAAGAGATACTTTTAAGTTAATCGCACTATTACGAAGCATTTTAGTACTTTCATTCTTTTGCTCATAAACTGTATCTTTTTGAATATTATCATTAAAATCAAAATTAATAGTCAAATTAGTTAGGAAGTTATCATCCACAAACTTTATTACCTCATCAATATCCCAACCAATCATATCTGGAATAGCAGTTTCTTTCTCAATGCTTGGTCCATCAGAAACAACCACTGTAATCTTTTTAATCTTTTTAGTAAGAGTACCAGCTTCCACACTTTGACTAATAACTTGATACTGCTTAAAAATATCACTATTTTCATATACCTGTTCTACTAAAATAGAATTTTTTTCTGCCCAATTAACTACTTCAGTTATATCTTTTTTATAAAAATTTAATACTGTACTTTGCTTAGGCAAAACTAAGAAATTATTTTGAGTTAAAAATAAGAATAAATAATAAATAGATAATAGTATTGAACTAATTATCACTGGTACTCTTAATTTCTTATGGTCAAGTCTTAAACTATTATAAATAAATAATACTGTAAAAATACTTATAATAATTACTCCTATAATCATCTCTATCTGCCTACTAGAATTAAAACTATTAATAATAGTAGAAATAAAATAAATAATCATAAATACTAAAGATATAGCTAACGATATATACATAGCTAACTTAGAACTTCTAGTCTTATTATTCATTTCATCTATTTCTCCTAATTTTTCACTAATCCTAGAATCAATTTCTCTTAGACTATCATTCTTTTCTTCCTCTGAAGCATAAAACTTCTTCATATAACCACCTCTATTATAATTATATAATAAAATACTAATTATACAAACTAAAAATATTACTAAGTGTAAAATCAACCTAGCAGCTACTCTAATAACATGTTATAATAATAATACAGGGGATGAAACATGAAAACATATATACATAAATACTTATCTATATTAGGTATATATTTATCATTTATAATACTAGATATTTTAGTTAGAATTAATCTATTTAATGAATTAAACTATTATAGTATATACAGTATAATACCTAATTTATTTAGTAGTAGTTGGATTATTCTAATAATGGGAATAATATATTTACTACCTAAAAGATTAAAAATAATTACTTATACTATTTCCTTCTTTAGTATATTTCTAAGTATGTATAATTATATTAATAGTATTTATTTCATAATACCAGTTATTATCTATGGTATTACTATATTTAATATTATAAAGGAAACTAATTTAAGTAGGAAAAAACTTGATTTAATTATAATTATTCTAACTACTATAATTCTAAGTGCTAGTTTTAAGGGTATTGCGCTACTAAAATTAGGACCAGAAGTAATAAGTAGTAATGAAACTACTAAAGAGTATTTAAAAAATACTTATCTTCATACTAAAGATGATAAAAAATTAATAGAACTATCTGGTTATTATGAATATGAATATAAATCTATTAAGAAAAATATAAGTAATAGTTTTAAAATAAATAAAGATAAAATAAATAATAATTATTCTATAAAGAATTAAAGGGGTGCATAACTATGAAACAGTTAAAAGAAACAGGATTATTTTTACTACTATTTATGTTTAATATTCTAGTAGGAACAACATTACTATTTACTATTAAAATATCTATTAGTAACATACATTTATTAGTATTTTTTATAATAACTAGTATTATTTACTATTTTTATAGAAGAAAAACTAATATAAAAGATATTATTAAAACTATTTTAATATCACTAGCTATTATTATAATAAGTATTATATTATCATCATTTATGTTTGATAGATCTAGTGATGGTAATACTTATCATAAAGATGCTGTTGGGGTACTAAAAGAAGGCTTTAATCCTATCTATGAAAGTAGTAAAGATATTATTAAGAAAAGAACTGATGACAGTAAGAAATTAACTAATTATAGTATTTGGACTGATCACTATGCTAAAGCTAACTGGATAATAGCTGCTAATTTTTATAGTTTAACTAATAATATTGAATCAGGTAAAGCTATGAATATAATTAGTTTATATATCGTTTTTAGCTTGATTGCTACATCATTAGTTAAAAAATTATCGTTAAAGAAAAGTCTACTATTAGCCATAATAATAGTATTAAACCCTATAACTGCTTCTCAATTATTTACTTATTATAATGACCAACTAGTATGCCTATATCTATTTTTATCTATTTCATGCCTAATTAAACTAGATTATGATATTAATGATAAAGAAGAATGGTTAGTATATATATTAAGCTTTACTATCCTAGCTAATATGAAGTTTAATGGCTTAGGTTATCTTCTTGTATTTAGTTTCTTATTTGCATGTAAATACTTATATAAAGCTATTAAAGATAAAGCCTTTATTCTTATATTTAAAAAACTATGTTTAATTTTTATACCACTATTCATCCTATCTTTATTAGTAGTAGGTTATCCTACCTATATTAAAAATACTATTGATCATAATAATCCTTTCTTTCCATTATATGATGATAATGGTGAAGATATAATAACAGCCCAGCAGCCTAAAAGATTCTTAAAGATGAATAATCTAGAAAAATTATTCTATGGTACTTTTTCCAAGGCTAATAACCTAAGAGATAATGATAATACTACTATAAAAATACCATTTACTGTTTATAAATCAGAAATAACTCCAGCTATGTCTAATGACTTGAGAATAAGTGGCTGGGGAGTACTATTTAGTGGTCTACTATTAGTAAGTATTTATATATTAATCAAGTATTATAAAAACTATAAAGATGAATCATGGATTCTATATACCCTAGGTATAACTATCTTATTACTAATCGTAATGAGTGAATCATGGTGGGCACGTTATACACCACACTTTTATTTATTTATAATTCTAGCTACTTATATTTTATTTAAATATAGTAAACATAAGTATCTAAATAGTATTTTTATTACTTTAATTATAATAAATACTCTAATACCACTGCTAGGTAATAGTTTCTATACTTTGAAAAATAGTATTACTATAAATAAAGAGTTAAAAAGTTTAACTAATAAAGAAATAAAGGTAAAAATAAACGGTATGAATGGAATAATCTATAATTTAAAAGATTATAATATTAAATTTAAATTAAATAATAAGATACAAGGTAAAGAATTATATTACCATTACTTAGAATACCAGGAGTAATTTATGAAAAAGAATATTCAAGATTATTTAATTATAATTTTTCTATTACTAGGGCCTATATTAGATGTATTTAGTTTCTATAATAATCCAATTAATATAATAGTTAGAACAGTATTTTTAATTAGTATTATTATCTACTTACTATTAACTAAAAAAGAGTATAAGTATCTACTACCATTACTGGTATTTACCTTAGTATTATTTATATATCAGTACTTATACTTACATATTGGTTTAGTACCTACTATTTCTAATATTTTAAAATTATTATATCTACCAGTAGGTATGTTATTCTTTAAGAATTATATAGTTCCTACTAATAAGAATAGATTATTAACAGTAATATTATTTACTTATTTATTAATATATTATTTTTCTTATATCACCAAGCTAGGTGCTAATGCCTATCTAGATACAGACGGTAAAAGTGGTTTTAAAGGATTATTTTCTTCTATAAATGAATTTAGTGCTATCTTAGTATGCCTAATACCAGTAGTATTTACTTATTTAAAAAATAATAAAAAATATTTACTATTAATTACTCTTATTCTTTTAATAACAGGATGTTCCTTATTAATAGGTACTAAAGTATTATTAGGCGGCTTAGTATTTGGAATAATCTATTTATTATTTCAAGAAAGAGATAAATTATTTTTTAATAGAAGTCCTAAAACTAAAGTAATAATAATACTATTAGCTCTATTAACTTTAGTATCAGGCACTTTCTTATTTACTAAAACTAGAACTTATAAAAATATGCTTGTTCAAAACGACTTCTTCAAAGTAGAAAATGTATTATCATTTGACTATTTAAATAAGATTATATTTAATGATAGATTTAGTTTTGCTTCTAATAATTTTAATTATTTTAAGAATCAGGATTTATCTCATCAACTATTAGGTATTAGTCTTCAGGATACTAATATTAAGATGATAGAAATAGATATTTTAGATATTATAATTAGATATGGAATAATAGGTTTTATTACTTTTACGACTATTAGTATTTTAATAATTAAAGATACTAAGCCAACTATAGATAGTATAATATCTCTAATTTTATTAGTTCTAATCTCACTAACTTCTGGGCATGTTTTATTCTATCCAGCTGTTAGTATTTACTTTGGAGTGTTATTAAGTAGGGGAGTTGGTAATAAATGAAAACAGGTTTTATAATTATTAATTATAATGATTTTGAGTCTACTAAAAAACTAATTGATAATATTGCTTCTTATAAAGTAATAGATCGTATATTAGTAATAGATAATCACTCAACTGATGACTCAGCTAAATTATTAAAAAAAATTAAAAATAATAAATTAAAAATAGTTATAAGTAAGGAAAATGGTGGTTATTCAAAAGCTATTAATTTAGGCTGTAAAACTATAATAAATGACTTAGGAAAATGTCATATAATTATATCTAATGCCGATATTATTATTAATAGTGAAGATGATATTAAACGATTAATTAGTAAACTTGATAATAAAAAAGTTGGAGTAGTAGCACCAGTAATATTTGAACATGGTAATCTAAATAGAGGTTGGAAGCAACCCAAACCATGGCAGGAAGTTTTACTTAATATCCCATATATTCATAGATGGTTAAGAAAAAAATTCTTATATTATAATCAAGAATATTATAAGAAGAAATCATCACCAGTTGATGTAGTATCAGGCTGCTTTTTTATAGTTGATTCAACTACTATTGAAAAAATAAATTATTTAGATGAATCTGTTTTTCTATATTATGAAGAAAATATACTAAGTAAAAAGTTAAAAGATATTGATAAGATATGTATTATCGATAATGAAACTAAAATTATTCATAATCACTCTGTTACTATAGATAAAAGTATAAATAAACTAAATAAATATCGTATTCAAAAGAAGAGTCAATATTATTTTGAAAAAAATTATAATAATGCTAGTTGTTTCTGTTTATTGATGATAAAAGCTACCAGTAAGATAACAGAAAAAATACTATGGTTAGTATATAAAATAAGGGATCTAAAATGAAAAGAAAAAAAGTAATTATTATTGGTGCAGGGCCAGCTGGGCTAACAGCAGGATATGAATTATTAAAAAATAGTAATAATTATGATGTTACTATTTTAGAAGCTACTAATGATATTGGCGGTATTTCTAAGACTATTAATTATAAAGGTAATAGAATGGATATTGGCGGGCATAGATTCTTTTCTAAAGATGAACGCGTTTTAAAACTATGGCAGGAAATAATGCCATTACAGGGTAAGAATGCTTATGATGATAAAAAGTTAAAAAGAGAAAAGAAATTAAGTAATAATGGCCCAGATCCAGAAAAAGAAGATAGAGTAATGTTAATTAGAAATAGGGTATCTAGAATCTATTATTCAAAAAAGTTTTTTGATTATCCTATATCTCTAAAAAAAGAAACTATTAAAAATTTAGGATTTAAGAAAACTATAACTAGTGGTTTTAGCTATTTAAAAAGTACCACAATAAAGAAAAAAGAAGATTCACTAGAAAACTTCTATATTAATCATTTTGGAAAAAAACTATATAGTATGTTTTTTGAAGGTTATACAGAAAAATTATGGGGAAGACATCCTAAGGATATATCTGCAGATTGGGGAAGCCAAAGAGTAAAAGGTTTATCTATTAAAGAAGTGTTAAAGAATATGTTTAAACTTGATAAAAATAAAAAAGAAACTTCTCTAATTGAAGAATTTATTTATCCAAAGTATGGACCAGGTCAGCTATGGGAGACTATGGCTTTAGAATTTAAAAATCTAGGTGGTACAGTAATAACCAATTATGAAGTAAATAGTATTGACATAAAAGATAATAAGATTATTTCTGTAAGTAATGGTATAAAGACTATTACTGGCGATATTTTTATCTCATCAATGCCATTAAAAGATTTAATTAATTCTTTTACTAATAAGAAAACTAATATAGAAAAAATAGCTACCAATTTACCATATCGTGATTTTGTTACTATGGGGTTATTAGTAAAAAAACTTAATCTAAAAAATGAAACTAACATAAAAACTCTAGGTAATATTATTCCTGATTGCTGGATATATGTACAAGATCCAGAAGTAAAACTTGGTAGAATTCAGATATTCAATAATTGGAGTCCATATATGGTAAAAAATCCTAATAAAACAGTATGGATAGGACTAGAATACTTCTGTAATGAAGATGATTGGTTTTGGAACATGAGTGATGATGAGTGCATAAAATATGCAGTTAATGAATTAATAAAAATAGGTGTTATAGATCAAAAAGCAGTTTTAGACTACCACAGAGAAAAAGTAAGAAAAGCTTATCCTGCTTATTTTGATAGCTATAAGGATATTGATAAAGTAATAAAATACTTAAATAAGTTTGATAATTTATACTGTGTTGGTAGAAATGGACAACATCGTTATAATAATATGGATCATTCAATGGTAACTTCGTTTGAAGCAGTTAATAATATTTTAAATAATATTAAGAATAAGGATAATGTATGGAATGTTAATACTGATAAAGAATATAATGAAGAAAAATAAACACTAGGATTTATGCAAAAAAAATGCATAAATGTTTATTATTATGGTATAATGCTAGTAGAAGGGGGAATTACTATGCTAATAGATTACACTGTAAAAGGTTATAAAGTATTTAGTGAAGAAACCTATTTTTCCATGGAAAGTGATAATTATATTAAATCACACAAAGAAAATATCTTTTCTCTTGGTAAAGTAAATTTAGTTAAATCAGCAATTATTTATGGCCCAAATAATACTGGTAAAAGTACGTTTATATCATCAATAAAACTACTGAAAGCACTAGTATTAGAAACAATTACAGTTCGTGAGGCTACTAGAGATAATAATATATATAATTTATACCTGCCAATAACTGATAGAGTAATAGAATTCAATATTAAATTTTTATTAGATGGTGATATTCTTTCATATACTCTATTTATAAAATACAATATTGGTATCATTAAGGAATCACTTGCCGTTAATGATAATTATATATTTGATACAAATGATATAACTAATACTAAAGATGAAATAAAGTCTTTAATTGAAGTATATGAATCATATAAAGACAAATTAATTATATCCACATTGCCTAAAGAATATATGCAGTATACAGAAAAAATTAAAAAAATGTTTGAAAACATAGTTATTTTTAATGATAATATAGTTGATGGTGAAACGTTCAATAATTTTAATATGAATGGAGTATATGATTTCTTATCTTCATCTAGTAAAAAAGAAATAGACTTATTTAATAAAGCTATAAATCAAGCTGATATTAGTATTGATGAAATAAAGCCAGCCCGTGAAGAATTAGACATATCAAATTCTTTAAAAATAAATAGTGTTCATTCAAAAAATGGTAAAAAAGTGGAAGTGCCAAGTATATTTGTTGAATCAGATGGTAGTAAAAGATACATGAGATACATTGCTCAAATTATTAAGGCCTTCGAAGTTGGAAAAATTATTCTAATTGATGAAATAGATAATAGTCTGCATACTATATTAACTAGAAGTCTAATATCGTTATTTAATAGTGAAAATAATACTAATACTCAACTAATAGCTAGTTCTCACGATTTATTATTATTAGACACTGAAAATTTATTTAGAAAGGACCAGATATGGTTTATATATAAAGACAAAGAAGAAATATATTTATACTCATTAGATGATATCAATGATAATGAAGGTGCCAGAAATAAAACTATGACTTCATATTTAAAAGGAATGTTTGGAGCTTTGCCTAATCCAAATATTGGGGATTTATTTGATGAAAAGAAGTAATAAAGTTCCACAATTAAAGGAAAGCATTATTCTAATAGTAGAAGGTAAATCAGATGAAAAGTTTATTGAAAGATTAAAAATATTATTTAATAGTAAATACAATATAGAAGTAGTTAATGCCAAAAGCGGTACTAGAATATTAAAAAAGTATAAAGATAAGAAAAAAGTATTTCCAGAAAAAGAAATATTAGTATTATATGATTTAGATAATTGTAAGACATTAATTGATATTAAAAATGAATATAAACAAGAAGGAATAAAATTAGAAGATAATCAGTTATATTATATTAATCCTGAAATTGAATTACTATTTATATTATGGTATGAAAAAAGAGCTTATACTATGATTAGTGATGATGAATATAAGAAAATCATATCTGATATCTATGGCATTAAAAATTATCGTAAAACGGAAAGCGAACTAAAAAAAATAATGAGTGAAATAACTAGTGAGAGAGTATCTTTAATCATTAAAAACATAAAGTCTCTAAAATTAAATAAAAATTCTAATAAATTGCCATCAACTAATTTTGATAAATTGTTTGAAAAATTATTTAAATAAAAATGATAAAAAGCATCATATTTCTTGAGATATGATGCTTTTTAGTTTATACTAAACATAGTAATATTTATTATGATTGGGGGATAACATGAAAAAAATAGAGACTAAATTAAAGGATTGTTATATTATTGAACCAGATAAATTTGGTGATGAAAGAGGATACTATTCACCATTTTTTATAGAAGAAAAGAATGCTAAAGAAGGACTAACAATGAAAACTATAGCCCAAGGTGCAAGAAGCAAGAGTAGAAAAGGAACTGTTAGAGGATTACATTTTCAAGAAGATCCATTATGTCAAGCAAAATTAGTTGAATGTTTAACTGGTGGTGTACTTGATGTAGTGGTAGACTTAAGAAAGGATTCGCCTTCTTATAAAAAATGGATTAGTGTAGAATTAACTCCAGAAAATGGTAGACAATTATATGTACCACGTGGTTTTGCACATGGATTTGTTAGTTTAAAGGATAATACATTATTTCAATATTTAGTTGATAATGATTATAAACCAAGTCATGAAAATGGTATTTCGTGGGATGACCCTGAAATTGGCATTGACTGGCAATTTGAAAAATATGGAATAGAAAAACCTATATTAAATGATAATGATCAAGTAAGAAAAGGTATATCAGAAGTTAATCCTAATTTTTATATGCATAAAAGATATTTAGTAACCGGATGTAAAGGTCAACTTGGTTTCGATATTGTAAGAGAACTTAATAAAAGAGGAATTTATGATATTTTAGCTTTAGATGTTGATGATATGGATATAACTAATAAAAGGATAGTCGATAAAATAATTGGAGAATATAAACCTGAATATGTATTCCATTGTGCTGCTTATACTGCTGTAGATAAAGCAGAAGAAAATGAAGAAATAGCCTATAAAATAAACGTTGATGGTACTAAAAATATAGCTAATGCATGTAGAAATATTAACTCTAAACTAATATATATTTCTACAGATTATGTATTTGATGGAAAACAAAAAGAAAACGAATCATATAAACCAGATGATGAAGTTAACCCTTTAAGTGTTTATGGTAAAACTAAATACTTAGGTGAACTTGCTGCTTTAGAAAATCCTAAAACATTTGTAGTAAGAACAGCTTGGGTATTTGGATTAAATGGTAATAATTTTGTAAAAACAATGCTAAAGTTATCAGAAAATCATGACAGTTTAAATGTAGTTAGTGATCAAATTGGTTCTCCAACATATACTGTTGACTTAGCCAAATTATTAGTTGATATGAGTGAAACTGATAAGTATGGTATATATCATGGAACTAATAGTGGATATACTTCATGGGCTGAATTTGCCGATTATATTCTAAAAGATACTGATACTAAGGTTAATTATGTAACAACTGAAGAATATTATAAACCCCAATATGAAAAAGCTGCTTCTGAGGGAAAAACACTTAATATAGCGACTAGGCCCTTAGTATCAAAATTAGATAAAAGTAAACTAGTAGAAAATGACTTTAATGAACTTCAAGATTGGCATCAAGCAGTTGATGACTATAAAAAAGAACTGCAAAAAAGAAAGAAGGTATAGAAAAATGAAAATATTAGTAACCGGTGGTGCAGGATTCATAGGTAGCAATTTTTTACACTATATGGTAGAAAAATATCCAAACTATCAATTTGTTTGCTTAGATGCACTAACATATGCTGGAAATTATGAGAATTTACTTAGTATTATTGGTAAAACAAATTTTAAATTTTTAAAAGGGGATATTAGAAATATAGGTTTTATTGATGAGTTATTTAAGAATGAAAGCTTTGACATGGTAGTAAATTTTGCTGCTGAAAGTCACGTAGATAATTCTATAAAAAATCCAAATATATTTGCAGATACCAATATATTAGGCACCATGGTATTAATGAATGCTTCAAAAAAATATGGTGTTAAAAGATATCATCAAATATCTACTGATGAGGTATATGGTGATTTACCATTAAATAAATTAGATTTGAAATTCACTGAAAAAACGCCACTGCATGCATCAAGCCCTTATTCTGCTTCAAAAGCTGGTGCAGATTTACAGGTTCTTGCTTATGCAAGAACATTTAAACTACCAATAACTATCTCTAGATGTTCAAATAACTATGGGCCATATCAATTTCCCGAAAAACTAATTCCTCTAGTTATATCAAAAGCAATGAATAATGAAAATATACCAGTCTACGGAACTGGAAGCAATGTAAGGGATTGGATTCATGTTAAAGATCATAATATTGGCGTTGATATAATTTTACATTGTGGAAAAGAGGGAGAAATTTATAATTTAGGAGGACATTCTGAAAAAACAAATTTAGAAGTAGTTAAAACAATTTTAAAGCAATTAAATAAGCCGGAAAAATTAATTACTTACGTAACAGATAGGCCGGGTCATGATAAAAGATATGCAATCGATTCAACGAAAGCAGAAAGTGAACTTGGATGGAATTTAACATATACATTTGAAGAAGGCATAAAAGAAACTGTTGATTGGTATTTAAATAATAAAGAATGGATTAGCAATATTAAAAGTGGGAAATACCAAAAAAGATACAAAAAGCTCAAAAAATAGTGAAAAAGAGCTATATTTCTTGAGATATATCGTTTTTTAGTTTATACTTAGTTATAAGAGATAGTAATATCGCTAAGAATAGAAAAGGGTAAAAGACTAAGGAAAGAGGTACACAATGAAAGGAATTATATTAGCAGGAGGTTCAGGAACTAGACTTTATCCAATAACGGAAGGAATTAGTAAACAGTTAATACCAATTTATGATAAACCGATGATTTATTATCCTTTATCAACATTGATGTTAGCAGGAATTAAAGATATTTTATTAATTACTACAGAGCAAGATCAAGCTGGATTTAAAAGATTATTTGGAACAGGAAAGCAATTTGGATTAAATATTGATTATGTGATTCAACCATCACCTGATGGACTAGCACAAGCTTTTACTTTAGGAAAAGATTTTATTGGAAATGATACTTGTGCAATGATACTTGGAGATAATATTTTTTATGGTAATGATTTAGTTAAAAAATTAAGCACGGCTAGAGAAAATGCTGAGGACGGATATGCTACTATTTTTGGTTATCAAGTAAAAGATCCTGAAAGATTTGGAATTATGGAAATTGATGAGAATAAAAAAGTAATTTCTGTAGAAGAAAAACCACAAAAGCCAAAAAGTGATTTTGCGATAACTGGATTATATTTTTATGATAATAGAGTTGCAGATAAAGCATTTAAGGTGGAAAAATCTGCTCGAGGGGAGTATGAAATAACAGATTTAAATAGAATGTACTTAGAGGAAAATAGATTGAAAGCTGAACTTTTAGGTGGAGGATATGCTTGGTTTGATACAGGACTTACAGATAGTTTATTAGATGCAAGTAATACTATTAAAACTCTTCAAAACATAAGAGGTTCTATTATCAGTTGTCCAGAACAAATTGCTTATAAAAATGGTTGGTTATCAGATAGCCAATTATTAGAGCGCGCTGAATTAATGAAGAAAAATGAATATGGAAAATATTTAATGAAAACATATGAAAAAGGTAGAAAATAATAAAATATAGCAAAAATGAATAAAAAAATTTAATAAAAGTATTTAATTTTATGCTTTTGTGTATAAATAATTATTAATTAAACATAATTTATATGACGATATAGTTAATAAAAAGAAATTATTAATACAAGTAATTAGTATTAATGGAAAATTTCGGATTGTAGGTGAATTGTATGGCAGAACTAAATTTAGACTATCATGATGGTAATGACATTTATAATGATGGTGATGTAGAACAATTATTATTAAATTATTATAAAAATGGTACAGAAATTGATTATAAAAAGGATAATATTTTTTATCTAACTACTGATGTTAGAAATAATATTTTGAATTGGTATCCGTTTACTAATCAAGATAGTGTATTAGAAATAGGCTGTGGTTGTGGAACCTTAACAGGTAAACTTTGTGAAAAATGCAAAAACGTAGTTGCGGTTGAAGGTTCTAAAAGAAGGGCAGAAATAACTTATTATCGCCATAAAAATAGCAAAAATTTAAAAATATATGCAGGAAATTTTGATGATATTAAAATTGAAGAAAAATTTGATTATATTGTATTAATTGGTGTTTTTGAATATGCAAAATTATTTTTTGATTCTGATACACCGTTTGATGATTTCTTATCAAAAATAAAGAAACTATTAAAACCAACAGGAAAAGTATTATTAGCAATTGAGAATAGATATGGAATAAAGTATTGGGCAGGTGCCAATGAAGATCATATTGCAAAACCATATGTTGGCTTGGAAGGCTATGATTCATACAATGTTCAAACGTTTGGTAAGGTTGAATTTATAAAAATGATAGAAAAACATGGATTTACAAAGAATAAATTTTATTATCCATTCCCAG
This sequence comes from uncultured Bacilli bacterium, assembly GCA_934183185.1. Taxonomy (GTDB): domain Bacteria; phylum Bacillota_I; class Bacilli_A; order RF39; family UBA660; genus Alloscybalousia. The sequence continues at coordinate 17,247 of CAKPSO010000013.1, forward strand.
ATTATAAATTACCAACAATTATATATACTGATGACAGACTTCCAAAAGAAAATGAAATTTCATCTATTCCAATTTATTCATATGGAAATAAAATAAATTTTAATATTGCAGAAACATTAAGAGGTTTAATAAAAAATGATTCATTTGGATTTTTTTCAAATTCATTTTTAATAGAGTTTGGTTTTGATAAATCTAAGCTATCTGATATTATTTATGTTAAAAACTTAGATTATAGAAATGTAAATTTCAAAACAATTACTATTGAAAATAGTAAACATGAATTCATTAAGGTACCTGATAATGAAAAAGCAAAAGAACATCTGGACAATGTGGTCAAAATTCATGAAGAAGTTAAAAAAAATAATATAAAAATATGTGGTATTGAAGAAAAAAATGGAAAATATTTAATAGAAAGAATTATAGGAAATAATGTAGCAGAATACATTCAAGAATTATCTTTAAAAAAAGAATGGGATTTAGTAACAAAAGAAATTGACAATTTGGTATCTTTTTATAATTCTATTTCAAAAAAAGAAATGCTAACCAATCCTATTATAAGTGAAGCCAAAAAAGTTTACAAAAATAAAACTAATATTTTAAAAATTTCACTTATTGATGGAAATGTTTCTAATATTATTAGAAATAAAAATGGCGAATATATATTTATAGATCAAGAATGGGTAAGTGATAAGCAATTACCAACAGAATATTTAATCTTTTATTCATTATCTTATATTTTTGGCACTAATAGTTTATTAAGCAATCACATATCATTCGAAGAAATTTGTAAAAAATATAATATTTCAAATAATAAAATAAGATTGTTCTATAAAATAGAAAAATATTATTTTACAGAGCTTAATCAAGTAATTGATGAAAATAAAAAGAATATCTTGGATTGTTGCAAAGCTCCTAAAGATTCTAGTGACAATGAAATATTTACAGTGCTTTATTATGATGATGGAAGTGATTTTTGTGAAGAAAACAAAATAGTAACTAAATATATTAAAGGAAATAATGAAAATGAATTTATAGTTAATTTCGATTTACCAAAAAACATTTTAAGAGTTAGATTTGATCCTATTATATCAGGAAATAAATTTATCAATTTTAGTGATATTAAAGTAAATGGTAAAAAGATTACATATGATGAATATAATGTCGACAGTTTTAACAATAAAAAGAATTTACTTTTAGAACACCCATTTATTGTCTTTCCGTTTGATAAACAAAAATTAGAAATTAGCATTTTATTGGAGAAATTTTCAGTAGATGAAGAGAAGTTATATATTCAAAATTCAATTGATTTAAAGCATGACTATGTTGAATTATCAAACGAAAAAAGAGAATTAGAACAAAAGTTAGAAACAATTAAAAATAATAAGTGGTGGAAACTACTAGAAAAAGTAAGAAAATTAAAAAAATGATATATATAAATGGTGATAAATATGAACAATATAGACAATGACACAAATGATTTTTCATTTAGCAAATATTTTATTAGTGAACTTTGTTTTTCAAAAGAAGAGTTTATAAAAAAATTTAAGGGTTTAATTAATACAAATGTAAATAAAAAAAATGATGTGGTAGTAAGCGATAGATTATATGCAAATAGTAGTAGTCAAATATATTATCCCAAAAAGAACATCATAAATAATACTAAAAATATTTTATTAGTTACACATGAACTTAGTAGAACTGGAGCACCTATTGTTGTGTTAGATACTGCTAAGGTTTTAGTTAAAAATGGTTATTTTGTAACTTTAATTACCCCTCAAAATGGGCCATTATTAAAAGAGTTTTTAGATATTGGTGTACCCGTTATAATAATGAATGAAATGAAATATATTCAATATTTAGTTTCTGAAACAAATAATTTTGTAGAGAAATTGGATTTGGATAATTTTGTTAATAATTTTGATCTTACTATAATGGTTACAGCTACTTTATATAATTTTGTTCGTAGGTATTTTAATACTAATAATAAAATATTATGGTGGATACATGAGGGTGCAGAATCTTATAATATTCTTGATTCAAGAATGCCAAAAACTATAACGCCTAATATTAAGGTTTTATGTGGTGGACAATATGCAGCAGATCAACTAAAACTTAGAAATTATCTTTATTATCCAAGAGTGCTTAATTATGGTGTGTTTGATGAATACAAAGCAATTAGTAAGCCGAGAAATAAAAAGGTACGTTTCTTATTAGCAGGTACTATTGGAAAGAGAAAAGGACAATTAATATTACTTCAAGCTATCCAAAAATTACCAAAAAAAATCCAAGAAAAAAGTGAATTTATTTTTATAGGTGATCCTTATGAAAATGATTCAGAAGGAATTAGTATAAAAGAACAATTACAAGAATATGCTACACAGCATGAAAATGTTAAATTATATCAATCGGTTTCTAGATATGAATTATACAAATTATATGAAGAAATTGATGTATTAGTATTAGCATCAATTGATGATCCTATGCCCGTAGTTGCAACTGAAAATTTTATGTTAGGAAATATATGTTTATGTTCAACACAAACAGGAACATCCTATTATATTGAAAATGGTGTTAATGGTTTTGTATTTCAAAGTGGTAATTCAACTGATTTATCAGACAAGTTATCTGACATTATAAAAAATCAAAAAGAATTAGATAAAATAAAATTAAATGGTAGAAAAATTTATGATAAGTATTTTGAAATAGGAATATTTGAAAGAAAACTTCTACAAATAATACAGGGGGAAGTAAGATGAAGAAGTATTTAGTGCTAGGTGGTAATGGCTTTATTGGAAAATATGTAGTTGATAGCCTAGCCAAAAATAATAAAGTTATAGTGGCTGATTATAATATTGAGCATAATGAAGAAAATGAAAATATTGAATATAAACAAATGGATTTTATTAACTGTTATGATTTTACAAAATATTTAGAAGGAATTGACATAGTAATACATTTAATATCTACAATAGGTCCTAATGAAAATACTAAAAATATCAATAAAGAAATAGAAGAAAATGTATTTCCAACTACGCGTCTTTTAGAGGCTATGGTCCAATGTGAGACTAAAAAAATAATTTTTGTTTCTTCTGGTGGGACTGTTTATGGTGAGCATGAATGTAGTCCAATATTAGAAAGTGACAGTAAAGAGCCAATTTGTAATTATGGAATTATCAAGGAATTAATTGAAAAATATTTAAATCTATATAGTCTTTACTATGGAATTGATTATAAAGTATTAAGACTTGCAAATCCATATAGTGAAGTAGTTAAAAAAGGGAAAAAACAGGGTATTATTCCAATTTTGATTGAACAATTGATGAATAATGAAACTATTAAAATATGGGGAGATGGTAATGATGTTAGGGATTATATTCATATTCAAGATGCCATTGCCGCCATTTTAAAAGTAATTGACTATGATGGAAACGAAAAAATATTCAATGTTGGTACAGGCGTAGGTTGTTCAATAAATGATTTAATAGAACTAATTAAGGAAGAAATGCAAATTTCTACAATCTCAGTATCTTATGTTGAAGGTAGAAAATGTGATGTAAAAAACAATATATTAAATATAGATAAAATCAAAAAAGAAATGAATTGGGAACCAGAAATAACTCTAGAAAAGGGAATTCAAAAAGTAATAGATATGAAAAAAGGTTTTAAAACAGGTGATTAATTATGCAAAAAGAAATGACTAATGAGCAAAAAGATAAATATATATTACATTTAGAAAATGAAGTAGAAAGATTGAATAAAATTAATGACTCATTAAACTATGATAAACTTTCTACTGTGTTAAAAGCACAAGAAGATTTTTTAATTTGTCAATATGCTGATAAAGATAATTTAATAGCAGATAATAAAAGATTAAATAAAGAAATTGATAGGCTAATTAGAACAATTATGTTTGACAATAGTTATATTGATTATTTATTAAATTCTTTTTGGTGGAAAATTACTTTTCCATTTAGAGCTATTTCTAGAAAAGTAAGAAAGAAAATGGAAAAAATTGATTATGATTTTGTAGAGAATATTTCTTTAAAAAAAGATTTTGAAATTATTGATGAAAAAGTTTCAGTAATTATTTTTACATATAATGCAGGTGAAGAATTCTCAGTTCAATTGAAAAATATAAATAGTCAAAAGAATATAAAAGATTTTGAAATTATAGTTATCGACAAGGGGAGTACTGATAATACCATTAAAATTTCAAAAGATGCAAAAGCTAAAGTTATTTCTTTAAAAAATAATAAATTAACAGATGATGAAATATACGAACAATGCTTACCTAATATTCATGGTAAATATATAGCAATTATTGAGCAAAATAAAATAGTTGATAGTAAATATTGGTTATATCAAGCTATTAGACCTATTATAGATAACAAAGCTATTATGACTGCCTTCTTTGATCAAGATGTAAGTTTCATAAAAAATACTACTTACTATCAAGAATTAAAGAAAAGAATGGCTTCTATTGCAAATGAACAGGTTTTATTTTTTCCACAAAATAGAGATGTTATTCAATATATTAGTCCATATGTACTTGATAAAACTTGTATAATAGTTAAGAAAAAAGTATCTAATATGTTTTTAATATAGGAGTATATTATGAAGTATAGTAATCTTTATATGAATTATAATCAAAAAAAAATTTATGAAAAATATGCTAATACCGAATACAAGAGTAATAAAAAATTAAAAGCAAAAATTGTAGACAATGCTATCATTTTACCTGCTAAAATTGATGAAAGTGATTTACCAAAATTATGGGCAATAGGTGGGGTAGTAGATAGTAATGATAATTTTGTTGAAGAGTCAAATTCTAGATACCTATTTGGTGGTTATTATGAATTTAATTATGACTATGTAAATGAGATTGACGAGGAAGTTGTTTTTTTTGGACCATTTGTAAAACATTGGGGGCATTTTATATGTGACCAAATTAGTAGATTATGGTTTATCCTTGATAATCCTAAAAAATATAAAATAGCATATTGTGGTTGGAATTGGTATCAAGGAAGTTCAGATTTAAGTGATAATTATTTGGAGTTATTTAAACTACTTGGTATTGATGAAAACCAGTTAATAAATGTACAAAATCCTACCAGATTTAAAAAAGTAATTATTCCAGAATTTTCATTTATACCGGAAAATTTCTATTCTGAGGAATTTGAAAAATTAACTGAAACAATTGTAAAAAATGTTAATGTTAACATCAAAAAGTATCCTGATAATATTTATTATTCAAGAATGAAATTAAATAATAGTAAAGATAAAGAAATTGGTGAGGATAAGATTATAAAATATTTTGTTAAAAGAAATTATAAAATATTATCTCCAGAAGAATTAACCCTGTCAGAACAGATATTTTATTTGAACCATGCTAAAAAAATTTGTATGACATCTGGTAGTATTTCACATAATATAATGTTTTGCAAAAATGATAACAATATTATTATTTTAAATAAAACGGATATGATAAACGGATATCAAATGGTTATTGATCATATTTCAAAATCTAAAATTATTTATATTGACATTTATAAAAAAATATTTTCTGTTTTATTTGGTATGGGTCCATTTTTATTATATGTAACCAAATATTTACAACAATGGGGTGGTAAGGAAAAGAAGAGTAAGGGAATAACTTTAAAAGATTATAAGTGGTATTTTAATCGCTATTTTGAAATTTACAAAAATCCCAATAATAAAAGGTTATTAAAAAGTCAAAATATGTCAATGAAGAAAAAAAAGTTATAATTATTATTTAATTATTTAACAGAAAAAAATTGTATTCTATCAATGATGTAATTTATTTGAATTTATCATAGCTAGATGTAATTTTACGGTTCAGTCAAGAAAATTAGTTTTGCAAATATAAATTTTTATTATATTTTGTTTTTTTTGTTATTTTTTCTGATTGAACTGTAAATATACTATACTTTAAATATATGGTAGGTAGTAGGTGGTATTTTTGAAAAAAGTTTTAGAAAAATTAACAAGTAAAAAATTATATTTGTATTATTTTGTATCCTCCATTTTAATTGTCTATATGCATTGTAATCCTTTGCAGTGGGAAATAAAAATGTATAATTCCAATATATTTACTTACATTGATAATTTTTTTCAATGTTTTACATGTACTGCAGTACCTTTCTTCTTTTTAGCATCTGGTTTCTTATTATATAAGGATTTATCTTTTGATAATATAAAAAAAGTAATAAAGAAGAAAGTTAAGCGTTATGGAATTCCTTATTTTGCTTGGAGTTTTATTTGTTTTCTTATTATAGATTATTTAAGAAATATGGATTATAGATATATACCTATATATTTACTTACATCAAGTTTTGATGGCCCTTTATGGTTTATAGAAGTGTTAATATTGTTGACTTTATTATCTCCAGTATTTTTATTTATACTTCGTAATAAAAAAATTAGTATATTATTTTTAATTTTCCTTTTTCTTGCATCATATTATATTAATATTCCTATTACTAGCAGTTCTATTGAAATATCATTAATTTGCCCTTTTCAAAGTCATTTAAAATTGGCATTACCATATTATTTTTTAGGTGCTTTTTTTGGTAAATTTTATTTTGATACCATTAACAAAGAAAAATACATATCTAAACTTTTAATAATTGTTTCATTTATTTGTATTTTAATTTTATATGGACAATACTTTAGTAATTTTCCGATTAAAATAACAGGTATTGTATATACTATCTTATTAAGATTTCAATGTGTTTTTATTTGGATTATTTTCCCCAAAAAAATATTTAATTATAAAGATCATTGGTGGTATCATCAAACATTTTTTACATATGCTGCTCATTGGATTTTTATTTGGCTAACTTCAAAACTTATTAATCATTTTTCTTATAACAATATTTTTATTTCAGCTTCATCATTTTTCTTTTTTCGATTAGCAATTACTGTTGTTATTTCATTAATAACGATTCTTTTAGGAAAAATTACTATGATGCTTTGTCCTAAATTTTATTCAATACTTACAGGAGAGAAAATAAAGAAAACTAATTAAAAATTATTTAGTTTTATCTATTACTATGAAGCAAAAATATCATTGAATTTTAATAAAAAACTAAATTTAACCCATTAAAAGAGAAAAAACTATATATTCATTCTCTTTTTTTTGTTATACTTATTATGTAAGAAAATATCAAATTTTTTGCATAAAAGAAAGAAGTGATTTGATGACAGTAAAAAATAGAAAAAATAGCAAATATGCAATAATAGTAGATAATGTATCAAAAGAATTTAAATTGGTATATGATAAGCCATATACTTTAAAAGAGAGATTAGTGTTTTGGAATAAAACAAAAGTTGGAAAACATCAAGTATTAAAAAATATTAATTTGAAGATAGAAAAGGGAGAAACAGTAGCATTAATTGGGGTTAATGGAAGTGGTAAGAGTACATTGCTTAAATTAATGACAAAGATAATTTATCCTACTTCAGGAACTATAACAACAAATGGCAAATTAACATCATTACTTGAATTAGGAGCAGGTTTTCACCCCGATTTTACAGGAAGAGAAAATATATATTTTAATGCATCAATCTTTGGATTAACAGCTGCTGAAATTGACAAAAGAGTACAAGACATAATTGATTTTTCAGAATTAGGTGAATTTATAGATGCACCAGTTAGAACATATTCTTCAGGAATGTATATGAGACTTGCATTTTCTGTAGCTATAAATGTTGATGCTGAAATATTATTAATTGATGAAATTTTAGCAGTAGGTGATCAGCATTTTCAAGACAAATGCTTTGAAAAAATGCAAGAGTTAAGAAATAGTGGTAAAACAATTGTAATTGTAAGTCACTCATTAAACTCAATACAAAAATTATGTGATAGAGCTATTTGGATATATAATGGTGAAGTTAAATTGGATGGGAAAACAAAAGAAGTATGCGAAGAATATATGAGGGTGTGTGGTTAGAATGATAAAAGAATTAATAAATAATTTATATAATTATAGGCAACTTTTAAAAAGTAATGTTCAAAAAGAAATTAGGGGAAAATATAAAGGATCCTTTTTAGGAGTGCTTTGGTCATTTGTAAATCCTTTGTTAATGACATTAGTATATGCAATTGTATTTCCATTAATTTTAAAAAATACTGAGCCCCATTATGTTACATATTTAGTTATAGGAATTTTGCCATGGAACTACTTTACAACAGTAATAGGTCAAGGTACAAATACTATTTTAGTTAATGGTGGAATTTTAAAAAAAGTATATTTTCCACGAGAAATATTACCAATATCAGTAAATCTCAGTGGAGTTATTAATTATGGAATTTCATGTTTAGTTATGTGCCTATTTTTAGTATTTAGCGGGATAGGTTTTAGCTGGTTTATAATATTTTTCCCATTAATTGTTCTTACACAATTTATAGTACAGCAGGCACTTATTTTTATCACTAGTGCTATAAATGTTTATGTAAGGGATTCAGAATATATTATCAATTTTATTATTAGCATGCTATTTTATGCAACACCAGTTCTATATTCAGCAAATATGTTTAGTGGCAGTAAAATTGAGTGGATTATAAAATTAAACCCAATGGCTACTATTATTAATTCTTATCGTGATATTTTCTATTATCAAACAATGCCAAATATAAAAATGCTATTGATTGTATTAGTTGCAGGATCAATATTATTATATTTAGGATTAAGAATATTTAGAAAATTAGAAAAAGGTTTTGCAGAGGAATTATAATATGAAATTAGCAGGGGTAGTAGTATGGTATAATCCATCAAAAAAAGATATAAAGAATATAGATAGTTATATTAAAGCAGTTGATAAATTGTATATAGTTGATAATTCTGAAAATGGAAGCAATGAATCAAAAATACCAAATTCAAAGAAAGTAGAGTATATATACAAAAATGAAAATTTAGGTATTGCGAAAGCATTAAATATAGCTTGTTATAAAGCAATAAAAGAAAAATATAAATTTATTTTAACAATGGATCAAGACAGTTGCTTTAAGCCAAATGATGTAGATAAAATGAAAACTAAAATTTCTAGCTTAGATTTAAGTAAAATAGGAATAATTAGTCCTTGGCATAAAACTAAATTAAAATTAGAAAAACCAAAAGAGGAAATTGATTATCCATTAGATGTAATGACATCAGGAAATATTTTAAATCTAGATATTTTTCAAAAAATAGGTGGTTTTAAGGAATTTCTATTTATTGATGGTGTTGATATTGAATACTGTTTAAATCTTAAAAAGAATGGTTACAAAGTAATGAGAATAAATAGCATTGAACTGCAGCATGATTTAGGTGATATTTTCTATAGAAACTTTTTAGGAAAAGAATTTATGTGCGATAATCATAATTATCTAAGAATATATTATATGACTAGAAATTATCGTTATATTAGAAAAGAATATAGAAATGTTGCTCCGGAGTTTTGTGATATTTTAGTAAAAATAAAAGGTTTAATTTTCAAAATAGTATTTTATGAAAAAGATAAATTTAGAAAATTAAGAAGCATTGTGTTTGGAATATATGATTATAAACATAATAATTATGGTAAATACCAAGGTAGGTGATAAAATGGCTGATATTAAATATTTATTAGATAAATCTAAGGAGACAATTCAAGAAGAAGGAGTTGTTGGATTTATAAAGAAAACAGGACATTATGTAACAGGACATAAGAATCCAGTAAAAAATGTTAATTGCTATAAAGATGTTCTATTTATAAATGGGTGTACTTTACCTCACCCAACTAGATATAGAGTAGATCATCAAATGGAACAACTTTTAGCAAATGGTTATACAACTAATACTATTTTTTATGAAGATTTAACTTTAGAACAAGAAAAATATTATAAGACCTTTGTGTTTTTTAGATGCCCAATAACCGAAACTGTAGAAAAGTTTATTACTTTAGCTAAAAAACAAAATAAAGTTATTTTTTATGATATTGATGATTTAGTTTTTGATAAAGAATATACAAAGACTATAAAACACTTAAAAACATTAAATAAAGATGAATTAGATTTATATTATGATGGTGTAAAAAGAATGGGACAAACTCTAAAACTATGTGATTATGCTATTACTACTACACCAACATTAGCAAATGAATTAAGAAAATATGTGAAAGATGTATTTATAAATCGTAATGTAGCATCAGAAAAAATGACAGAGCTATCTATTCGTGCAATCAAAAATATAAATAAAGATAATTCAAAGGTTATTATAGGCTATCTAAGTGGAAGTATAACTCATAATGCTGACTTTGAACTAATTTTACCAGTCATTGAAAAAATCATGGAAAAATATAATAATGTATATCTAAAAGTAGTTGGATTATTAGATATTCCAAAAGAATTACAAAGATTTTCTGATAGAATTTTAACTGCACCTTTTGTATCATGGAAAAAGCTACCTGAAATTATAGCATCTATAGATATTAATTTAGCACCACTTGAAGATAGTATTTTTAACGAAGCAAAATCAGAAAACAAATGGATAGAAGCAGCTTTATGTAAAATACCAACTGTTGCTTCTAATATAGGTGCCTTTAGAGAAATGATTCAAAATAAAAAAGATGGATTTTTATGTTCAAATGAAGAAGAATGGTTTCAGGTGCTTGAAGAATTAGTAGTAAGTTTAGATTTACGAAATAGTATTGGAACAAATGCATATAATCGAGTAACTAAAAATAATGTTACTACTTACACCGGTTATTCTTTAACAAAATTTATTTCTAGTAAGTTACCAAAAACAATAGCTTTTGTGTTACCAACAACTAATATTAGTGGTGGAGTGAATGTAATATTAAAGCACTGTAGTATTTTGAAAAATGTAGGTATGAATGTATTTATTATTAATTCTGATAAAGTAAACAATAATATTATAAATAATGATGGTGAAATAGAAGTTATTTCCAATGTAACTAGTAAAATAGATGCCAAAATAGATGTGATGGTTGCTTCTCTTTGGGCTACTTTAGATTATGTAAAAAAATATCCTAAGGTGTTAGAAAAAGCCTATCTAGTTCAAAATTTTGAAACTGATTTTATGAAATATGGTGATTATGGTAAGATTGTAGCTAATTCCACTTATAGCTATGACGACGTTAAATATATTACGATATCAAAATGGTGCCAAAACTGGTTGGAAGAAAAGTTTGAAAGAAAAGTATCTTTTATAAAAAATGGCATCAATCTTGAACAATTTCCTTACAAAGAAAGAAAATTTGATAAGAAAATTAAAATATTGGTAGAAGGAAACAGTGATGATTATTATAAAAATGTAGATGAGAGTTTCGAAATAGTCCAAAAGCTAGATAAAAATAAATATGAAATACACTTTTTATCTTACCAGGGAACCCCTAAAAAATGGTATTATGTAGATAAATTTATGCATCGTGTTCCTTATGATGAAGTTGGAAAAGTATATCAAGAAGCAGATATTTTAATTAAATCTAGTATCCTAGAAAGTTTCTCATATCCCCCTCTTGAAATGATGGCAACAGGTGGTATCTGTGTAGTAGTACCTAATGATGGAAATATTGAATATTTAGAAAATGAAGTTAATTGCTTATTCTATGAAAAAGGAAATATAGAACAGGCCGTGGAGTGTATTGAAAGAATAACTAATGATAAAAATTTAAGAAATAATTTAACAAAAAATGGAAAGAAAACTGCTGAGTCAAGGAATTGGAAATCTATTGAAAAACAAATAGTAGAGGTATATGTTGGAGAAAATTATGAAAAAAATTAGTATAGAAAAACTTTTTGTAATAATTGGAATTATAGTTGGTTGCTTATTTATATTTTTGATTCCACCGTTTCAATCTCCCGATGAAGATAGTCACTTTAAAAAAGCATATTCAATTTCTTGTGGACACTTCTATGCTAAATCATACAACAAAGAAATTGGGTTATATATTCCAGATAGTATGAGTGATTATATAAGTACTAAGTTAACTATGATGGGAAATAGAGATTTAAAATATACATACAGCGAATTTTATTATGATCAATATTTAAAAGGTGACTTTTCAAATGTGTCATTTCAGAAAGTGTCAACTTCAGAAACTACACCCATTGCCCATTTAATTCCTGGAATTGGAATTATGGTTGCTAAAATATTTGCTTCAGTAACATTAGGTGGTGCTCCAACAACTGCCTATATGTTAACATTTGCTAGACTATTTTCTCTTATCTCTTATCTAATAATAGGATACTATGCAATAAAAATAACGCCAGTTTTTAAAAAAAGTATGTTTACAATACTACTATTACCAATGTCAATATTTCTAGCTAGTATGGTTAGCTATGATAACTTGCTAATATCAATAGTATTGTTAGCAGTAGCATTAATGTTAAAACTTATTTATGATAAAAAGGAAAAATTTACTAATAAGTCATTTATATTATTTGCAGTTATAGGATATATATTATTAAATGTTAAGATAATATATGCTCCTATTTTAGGATTATTATTATTTGTTCCTAAAGATAAATTTAAAAATGCTAGTAACAAAGAAAAGTGGAAAACTTATTTTCTACTAGGAGTTACTATCATAATAACAACAATAATATTAAAAATACCCAATCTACTATTAGAATCTACTAATAGTTCTGATTTAGCTAGCAAGCAGTTACACTTTGTTTTATCACATCCAATAACATATATTATGATTATGCTTAATAATATCAAAAGTCAATTTGTTGGACAATTATATTGGATGATTGGAACTTTTGGACTATTAGATACTTACTTACCACCTTTATTTATATTTATATCTTTTATAAATATGATTATAGTATTTATAACTGATGGAATATCAGAAAAAATAAAAATAGATTACAAACAAAAAATAATAGCATTGGTATCATATGCTTTAGCAACATTTGGAATGTATACAGCAATGTATCTATATTGGACTGCTGATGTATTATGTAAAGTTGGTGGAAGTTATATAACAGGAGTTCAAGGAAGATACTTTATTCCATTGTTAATTTGTCTGCCTATAATATTTTCAACTAAGTTATTAAATAATAAGAAAAATTTAATCAATTTTTCTAAAAGATATTTTGATTATTCTTTCATAATTATAATTGTTTGTTTAGCTATTAGTATTTTTATTAGCATAACAAGGTTTTGGATATAAATATTAAATTAGGAAGTGGTTAATATGAAAAAGAAAATTGAAGACAAATTATTATTTGTTATCCCTGCTTATAATGAAGCTGAAAACATAGAAAAGGTTTTGAATGAAATAAAAAATGATGCACCATTTGCTGACATACTTGTCATAAATGATTGTTCAAAAGATAATACAAAGGAAATAGTAGAAAAAAATGGAATTAATTGTATAACTGGCATTTTTAATTTAAGATATGCTTGGGCTGTTCAAACAGGATTGAAATATGCCTATCAAAATAACTATGATTATATAATTCAATTTGATGCAGATGGTCAACACATTGCAAGTGAAGCTATTAAACTTTACGATGAAATGAAAAAAAGTAAAGTAGACATTGTAATAGGTTCTAGATATTTAGTTGATACTGGTTATCCATGTCCATTTTTTAGAAGAGTTGGTACTAAGTTATTTTCTTTATTAATTAAACTATTTTGTAAACAAACAATAGCTGACCCATTATCTGGATTTCAATGTCTAAATAAAAGAGTAATAGAAAAATATTCTAAAATGGGACAATATCCTGAATTTCCAGATGCTAATTTAGTAATCGAAATGCTTATGCAAGGTTACAAAATAAAAGAAGTACCAGTTAAAATGAGACTACGTGAAGCAGGAGAAAGTATGCATGGTGGGATTATTAAACCTATTAAATATATGATAAATATGATGTATACAATACTATTTATTTTAATTCAAAATATTGGTATTAAGAAGGTGAAATAGTTATGAAAAATATATATTTTATAATTTTATCAACATTTGCACTTTTATATGTAATAGTAAATGTAAAGAAAAAGAAATTTTCAATTAAAGAAAGTTTTTATTGGGTATTAGCTTCTATTATTATGCTGATACTTTCAATATTCCCATATTCGATTGATACAGTAGCAAAATGGTTAAATGTATCTTATCCGCCATCATTATTGTTTGTTTTATGCATTATTTTTCTATTATATATTAACTTTAGAAATAGTAGAAAAATTGCTGAACAACAAGAAAAAATTATTGAACTTGCCCAGGAATTGGCAATAGTTAAGCACAAAATCGGAAGTGATAAAAATGATTAAATATATTTTAACAGCACTCTATATTTGTTTAACAACAACTGGAATAGTTTTAATGAAACTAGGTGGAAACTCACTATCATTAACTCTTCAAAATGGTATTAGTTTTAAAATGGGATATATAACATTATTAGGATTTTTAGCATATTTAATTAGTTTTCTATTATGGCAAAAGTTACTAGTAACATTTGACTTAAGCTATATTGTTCCACTTACTACAGGTATATGCCAAATAGTAATTTTAATTATTGGCATGTTATTTTTCCATGAAAATATAAATTGGCTTGGTATTGTAGGTGTAATACTTATTATAGTTGGGGTTGTGTTACTAACTTATGGTAAAGTAAAATAAAGTTTAGAAAGTTGGAAATAAAATGAAAATATCAATAATAACTGTATGCTACAATTCAGAAAAAACTATAACTGATACACTTGAGTCAGTATTAAAACAAACTTATAAAAATTATGAATATTTAATCATCGATGGTAAAAGTAAAGATAATACCTTGAACATCATCAAGTTATATGAACCAAAGTTTAAGGGAAAACTAAGATATATATCAGAATCTGACAAAGGATTATATGATGCCATGAATAAAGGTATAAAGATGGCTAAGGGAGATATTATTGGTATTATTAACTCTGATGATATTTTAGCTTCAAATAATACTTTAAAGATAATAGCTGCAACCTTTGAAAAAGAAAAATGTGATGCTACATATTCAGATCTAGAAATAAGAGATGAACAACTAAAAAAAGTAGTAAGATTGTTTAAAGCTAAAAAGGGAAATTATAAATTAGGTTGGTATCCACCACACCCAACATTATATGTTAAAAAGGATGTATATGAAAAGCATGGCCTTTACAATCAAAAATTTATAATAGCTGCCGATTATGATTTTATGTTAAGAATTATGAAAGATTCAAATTTAGAATTATCATATATTAATAGGACCTTAGTTTATATGCGCTCTGGGGGAGTTAGCACCAATGGCCTTAAAGGTTACTACAAAAGTTTTAAAGAATCATGTAATGTTTTAAAATCAAACAAAATAAAATTTCCTGTACTAGTAAATATAATCAGGACAATAAGAATATTATTTCAATCAATAAAAGCTAAAGTAAAATAACTATATAATAATATTGCCACTTTATATTTTAATATGTTAAAATTAGTTTAATGAAGGTGAACCTATGAAGAAAGAAAACCAAAAAATAGCAGTATTAATACCATGCTATAATGAAAGTAAAACTATTGAGAAAGTAGTAAAAGACTATAAAAAAGCTTTACCAGAAGCAGATATTTATGTATACGACAATAATTCAAAAGATCATACTGATGAAATAGCTAGAAAAGCTGGAGCTATTGTTCGCTATGAATATAAGCAAGGTAAAGGAAATGTTATCCGCACTATGTTCCGCGAAATAGAAGCAGATTGCTACTTAATGATTGATGGAGATGATACATATCCTGCTGAAAATGCTCGTGAAATGTGCGATTTAGTCTTAGCCGGAAAAGCAGATATGGTAATAGGTGATAGATTATCAAGCACCTACTTTACTGAAAATAAAAGACCATTCCATAACTTCGGTAATAAGATTGTTAGATGGCTAATTAATAAACTATTTAAAAATAATGTTAAGGACATAATGACTGGTTATCGTGCCTTTAGCAATCAATTCGTTAAAGGTTTCCCAGTATTATCAAAAGGATTTGAAATAGAAACAGAAATGACTATTCATGCCGTTGATAAAAACTTTAAACTAGTTGAAATACCAGTAACATATCGTGATCGTCCACAAGGAAGTGTATCAAAATTAAATACATATAGTGATGGTATCAAAGTACTAAAAACAATTATGACCCTATTTAAAGAATATCGACCAGGGCTATTCTTTGGTATATTATCATTACCGTTCCTAGTTTTCTCTCTTTTATTAGGAATTCCAGTAATAGCTGAATACTTTAGAACAGGTTTAGTACCAAGATTTCCAAGTCTTATTGTTTCCGGAATCTTCCTAGTTATCTCATTACTATTATGGGTATGTGCTATTATCCTACAAGTAATAGTAAAAAAGCATCGCCAATTATATGAATTAATGATGAATTTAATGGAGAAAAATAAATGAGAGAATTAATTCAAAAGAATCAAAAATTAATAAATCAAATACTTAAATTTGGTGTAGTAGGAGTAATTGCTTTCTTAATAGATTATGGCTTACTTTATATATTAACAGAATATGCTAATATCTACTATTTAATATCTTCAATCATCTCATTCACAGTATCACTAATTTTCAACTACATATTAAGCATAAAGTGGGTATTTGATGTAACTAAAAAACAAACCTACAAAGAAGTATTTGTTTTTGTAGTACTAAGTGTAATTGGCTTAGGTATTAATCAGTTAGTCATGTATCTTGGCTCTGATATAATGCATATCTATTACATGTTAACCAAATTAGTAGCTACAGTTATCGTAATGATTTGGAACTTTATAACTAGAAAAATATTTATAGAAAAGTAACTAAAAGTACAAAAAAATGTACTTTTTTTAATTTTTCGAAAAAAAATGCAGTCATTTGCCAAAATATTGAAATAATTAATATTAGGGGGAATGATAAAATGAAAAAAATTATATTAGCAGTAATCTTAGCAGTATTAATCCTACCAACTTATGTATTTGCTACAAGTGCCAAGTTTTATGAAGGAGAGTATTTACCTGATGCTTACATCAAAAAATTTAAAGCAGGATCAACTACTGGTAAATATGAACAAATGCGTCTTTTTAGAAGAAAAAGCGATAACATCCCAGCTTATTGTATTGAACTATGGGAAAACCTTGATACCAATATAGACATAGAGGAGTATACAGCATCAAGTAGTCTAAGATATTCAACGCATAGTAATATGTCAGAGGAAAAATGGAAACAAGTAGAAGCTATAGCATATTATGGTTACGGTTATCAAAATCATACTGATATTAATTGGTATACAGCTACACAGTTCTTAATCTGGAAAACTATTTCAACAGATAGTACCATTTATTTTACAGATACACTAAATGGAAACAAGAAAGATAAATTCACAAGTGAAATGACTGAAATAATGAATTTAGTAAATGAACACTACAAAATACCTAGTTTTAGTGGTCAAAACTACACCGTAGAAGTAGGAAAAGAATTAAATATAACTGATACTAATAATGTGTTAGAAAACTTTAAACCTACAGATACTAAACCAATCTATGATATTAATAAAAGTAAAAATAATATAACCATGAAGTTTAATAAAGCAGGATCATATTCTATCGAATTTCTAAAAGGAACGTATGGTAATACTATGAAATTATACGTTAGTCCAACCAGTCAGGATTTATTAGTTAGAGGTGACTATTCGCCATTAAGATCATCCATATTTGTGAATGTAATAGGTGGTGGAATAGTAATAACCAAACTAGATAATGATACAAATACTACTACACCTCAAGGAGAAGCTAAATTAGAAGGAGCAATCTACGAGTTATATAATGAAAATAAGGAATTAGTAACTGAAGTATCCATATCATCAATTAACAAAGCAGTTATTACTAGTTTGCCATTTGGTAAATATTATTTAAAAGAAAAAAAACCTGGTATTGGATATAAATTAGATAATAATACATATACCATTAATCTAACTAGGCAAAATCCCAATACATATTTAAATTTAACTAATCAAGTAATTAAATCAAAACTAAAAATTAATAAATCTTATCAACAGGTTAATGATAATAAAACTTATAAAGAAGAAAATGCTATTTTCTCTATATATGATAAAAATAATACTAAAATAGGAGAAATAAAAACAGACATAAATGGTACTGGTGAAATTATACTACCATATGGTACTTATACCGTTATTCAAGAAAGTGGAAAAGAAAATTATCATAAAGTAGAATCATTTCAAGTAACTATAGATGAAGAAAAAGAAGAATTAATCGAATATAACTTAATCAATAAAGAAGAATCACGTAGTTTGAAAGTAATAAAAATAGATAAAGACTCTAAGCTACCAATTAGATTTTCTAATATTAAATTTAAGATAAAAGAAATATCTACTAATACTTATCTAAAATACCAAAATAAAGATATTTTTGAAACAGATAATACAGGTAAAATATTACTACCAATAAAACTATCATATGGAAAGTATCTATTAGAAGAAGTAAAACCACCAGTTGGATATAAAAAAATAACTGAACCCATATCATTTGAAATAACTAAAAATAGCGAAGAAATAGTAGAAGTGTATATAGAAAATGAAAAAGAATATGGTGAGTTAGAAATTATTAAATATGGCGAAGAGCCACTAATAGAAAATAATCAACTAACTTATAATAAAAAGCCATTAAGTAATACCGAATTTTCTTTATATGCTAAAGAAGATATAATTTCAGCTGATGGAACTGTAAAATATTATAAAGGTACACTAATATCTACAAGAAAGACAAATAAACTAGGTATTATTAATTTTAATAATCTTCAGTATGGTGAATATTACTTAATAGAAACAAAAACTAATTCAAGTTATCAATTAGATACTAATAGATATTTTATAAAGATAGATAAAGAACATTTAAAACATACCCTAGAGAAAATTAATTACCTAAAAAAGGGAACCATCAATATACTAAAACTAGATAATGTAACATCACTACCTATACCTAATACTGAGTTTGATATCTATAACTCTAATAAACAAAAAATAGGTTATGTCAAAACTAATAGTGAAGGTAAGACAAGTATTTTTAACTTACCATTAGGTAAATATTATGTTAAAGAAGTAAATGTACCATTTCCATATATACTAAGTGATGATTTTAAAGAAATAACTATCAGTAGTGATCAAGAAACAATCAATTTAACTTTTAAAAATAATAAACAATTATTAGAAGAAGAAGTACCACATACTTCAGTTAGTATTAAATCAAATGACATATCTTACTTCTGTCTATATAGTTTAGCGGTAATAATTCTTATAAAATTAAAAAAACTAATTTAAAACTCTTAAAATTAAACTTCATATTTTAAAGTACATACATAAGGAGGCAATAAAATGACTAAAGAAGAATATCTAAGAGATCCAGACTCTATAGTACCTATCTGTTATGATGAAATGTTTAGAGCAGTAT
>CAKPSO010000014.1 GCA_934183185.1 uncultured Bacilli bacterium
AGCGCCGACGATAGTGTAGGCAAAAATAGGACGTCGCCAAGTATTTTTTTATGTTTTTTTCAGCTACTTGTTAGCTGCTTTTTTATGCTATCTTATTTTAAATTAATCATTGAATTATTTTTAAGTTTTTGATACAATACTATTAGTAATAGTAGGGAGGTACTATAATGGCAGATACAGTAAATAACTTTGAAAAAGAATTAGAACAAAATTTTGAAAGTGCAAAAAAAGAAATAGAACATGAAAAAATGTTAAAAGAATTGGAAGATAAAGGAATTTTAGCAGTTTTTTTGCAACGCAAAAAAAATAATATTTTTAGAGAAAATCCTTTAACTAGTGAACAGGCAACTAACTATGCCAAAATTGCTAGAGATGCATATGCTGAAATTCAAAAAGCAGCCTTTTATGATTTAAGCAATCCTAAGGAAACACAAAAATGGTTAAATAATTTAACACCATATTTAAATGACAGCACACTTGCATTAGAAAATTATACTCACTTTGGTGTACCATCAGTACCAAATCCAGTTGATGATTTAATCAATTCACTAGATCAAAAAGGGTATGACAAGTTAATAACGCCTGTTGTAGGTGATTTAGCTGCCAATCATAATAAAATTGTAAATGCTAAAAATGCCATTAGAGCCTTAAATCCTACCCAAAATGATTTTGAAGATAAATTATCTCAACAATTACAAATAATTGAAACATACATTGATGATAGAAATATAACATCAGTTATACGTAGTACTAAAGACTTTGAAAATATAAACGATAGATTAAAAAAATACAATGAGATGATATACAAAAAAGGTGCCATTAACACAATCCTAGAAATACTTGATGAATATAATTATGATCATAAATCAGATAGAAATAGTGGTAACAGTTTAGAAGAAATAACAGCACATGATTTTATCAATTTAGAATATGGAGAAATAAAAGAATATGGATTTCTACTAGAACCATTAAAAAAACAAATTGATGAAAAAGAGCAACAACTACAAACAATAATCGAATCAAATGAAATTCAAAACTATATTGAAAAAATGCATACGAGATTACACGAATCATTCTCAGAAGATAATAATGAATTGACAGAAGAAGATTTAATGAATCTTACCAAAAAATCAAACCCATTATCCAATGCATTTAAAGCTTTCACTGATAAATTTATAAATACAACATCTAAAAGTCGTGAGGGTATTGAACTAACAGCAGAAGAACAAAAAATTAAAGAAAAAGTAGACAGTCTTGAAAATATGTCAATAGATAGTTTTGCCTATGAATTAAGAGATTTAAGCAAGTATATCAATAATCCAGACAAGCCGTTAATGTTATCAGATGGTACTAATGTAGCAAAGAAAATTTTGGATAAAGCAGCAGAAATTGGGTATCTTGAAAAAAACACTGCTCAGATAATTGAAGAAAATAAAAATGCCAATCCGGTATTAATTAACTATAGTTCCAACCAAATTAATGAATTAGTTAAATTTGGATGCTTCATTACCACAAAATGTGTAGAAGTAATGGAAGAAAAACACATTGACTTTGAAAATCAAGCCGATGAACCAATTATTAAAAGTGAAAACAACATAGATAGCAAAGTAGAAAATAAAGATGTACTAGCCAATGCTACTAATAGATTAGATACATATCAAACTAACATTATGTTAGATTTATTAGTAGAAAAGAATAATGATATCCTATTAAAAAAAGGTGAATCAATAGATGACTTACATGGTGAAATAGAAAAACTAAACGATAGATTAAATGACCTAGAAAAAGATAATTCACATTCTACATTGAATGGAAGTCTAGAACTTATAGAAACAATTACTAAAAGTGCTGCAAAACAAAATGTTTCATTTGAAGAGTACTTAAAAAATATGGAAAATCAAAAAGAACAAGAAATAGTTTCATTAAATATGGATAGACAAAAAATGTTGCAACAAAAAAATGAAGCTAAAAATAGAATATTATCTACATACATAAATGACTATAAGCTTCATGTAAGTAATCAAGAGAAATTAAAAAATACAGATCCAGTAGCATTGCAGAAAGAAATTGATTGCGCAAAAAGTTATCAATTAATTCGTTCATACATAGAAGAAATTGAAAAAGTAGGTAGAATTGACTTTCACAACCTAGCTGAACTAGATATAATAAAACAGGGAAATGAAAATAGAAAACAAGAAAGTTTAGTCTTAGAAATAAAAAATATCATCGATACAATGCAAAAAAATACTAGTCTTTCTAATAATGAAGTAAATAATTTAAATGAACTTACAAATTTGATGCAATTACAAACTCAAATAGATAGTAAATCAACTGAAATAGCTAAAAATATGGTAGAACTAGTCGAACTTAGAAGCTATGGAAAACATGACTCAAAGAATGAAGAAATAGAAGAAATCAAGAAAAAATTATTACAATTAAATGAGGAAGAAGCAATGCTATCATTTAATCCAGATACATTAAAAAATGAAATAAATATGATGATGCAAAATAACGCCTCAAAAGAAGAAATATCTGCAAAAATAGATGAATTAGTCAATCCAATTATTAGTTATAACAAAGAAGATGCAGAAAAATTATCACAAGAAATAGTAACACTAGAAGCAAAAGTTGCAAATAATGAAAATTATATTGATGATGAAAAGGTTGCCTTAGCTACTGAAAAGAAAGATATACTTTCAGAACAATTAGAACATAAAAAACAAGAACTAGAAAAAATGACATCATTTAATCAAAATAGTGAAGAATTAAAATTACTAGATAATCAGAAAAACGTTTTATTAAATCAACAACAAAGTTATGAAGAAGAAGCACAAATTCTAAGAGAATGGGATGTTGAAGAAGCAAATTCAAATCAAGAAACTAGAGATGCACTTTCAGAACTTATGGATGACTCAAAACATAATCTTAGCTCAATAAAAGAAGAAATTAGTCTATGTGAAGAAAAAACTTCAATTATTAATAATCAAAGAACAGAGAAAATAAACAAAATGAATGAAGAATTATCAGATTTAGAAAAGCAAGTAGCTGATATTACTAGTTCAATAGAAGATAAGAAAAATTCTAAATACATTAATAAAGAATTAAAACTATCAGACATAGAAAAATTAAACAATATGAAACAAAAACTTTTAACTATGCAACCACAGTATTATGAAAAGATTAAAGAGGATATCTTAAATCAATATGATAAACAATTGCAAGGTTTAAATAATAAAACTATCGAATTACCTGGGGCTCTAGCTGATGGCAAAGAAATTAAATCTAATGGTGAGATAATTGATAAACCATTACCACTACCAGGTGTAACAGCTGATGATAAAGTTATTAGATCAGATGGTACCAAAGTAGATGATTCAATGTCATTACCTGGTGTATTAGAAAATGGTAATACATTAAATTCAGATTGGACTATTGAAAGTATTACAGATTCTAATGAAAGCTTATTACAAAAAGCTAACAAAAAGTTTAAAAATATTGGAAAAACAGTACTTGATTGGATAAAGAAACACCCTAAAATAGCAACTGCTATAGGTGTAGCAGTAACAGCTGTTACCGTGGGAGCAACTATCATTATTAAGAGTTTATCTGGTGATACAGTAGCTGAATATGATGCAAATAGCATGCAACCTAAAGAATCCTCAACTCAAATAGAAAATGAAGTAGAAATGAATACAGAATCTAATGAGATTACTGATGCAGTCGATGAAGCAATAAATCAAATAGAAGAAGAAAAACAAACAGATAATTTTCAAACGGCGTATGACAATGCAATTAATGATATAGTTGATGGAAAAACAAAAGTATATACTTCAGCTGATAGGGCTATAGAGGGAAAAGAAGCTGTGGATAATATTTATGTCAATTCATTTGAAAATGCTAATCTTAATAGAATTTATAAATTAGAAGATGGAAAATTATCGAAAGTATCATTTGATGAAGCACAACAAATAGTAGAGAACGGTGGCAAAGTAAGTGCTGCTGTAGAAAACAATGGTACAGGAATAGGATATATAGCTATAGATGGAAACCAATTAAGTCAAGTTTCTGAAAATACCGAAGGTATTTCAAAATAAGGAGGGATAATATGGAAAATAGAATTAATAAAATATTAAATCTATCAAATGGTTCAAAGTATTTAGTTTTAAATCAGGCATATTATAAAGGAACAAGCTATTATTTTGTTGTTAGAGTAACAGAAGATGAAAATGATGTAACAGATGAATTTAGATTATTAGAAGAAAAAAATGATAATGGAAAGTTATCTGTTTCACTAGTAAAAGATCCTGAAACAATCAAACTATTAGCTGAATATTTAGAACCAAAAAACTAAATAGTGGGGGAAGCATAACATGAAAGATAAAAAATTAGAAGAACAAGAATTAATACCCGGTACAAATATACCAAGACCAAGATACAGAGAACCATATGAAACAGATGAATCATATGTAGAATATTTAAGAGAATACTATAGTAAATACTTCCCAGAAGTAGATAAAGATCAGGTAGCCAACAATCAAACCTTTCAATTTGATTTAGAATCACCAGAAAAAGAATCAGAGCATTCAACAGTAGAAGCAGTAGAGGCTAGTAATGAGCAAGATGAGGAAAAAAATGCTCAGACATCTATAGATACAAATAGTATCCAAGGGATTGTACCGGAAAGCAAAGATGAACAGCCAATTCCAGAAGCAGTAGTATCTAAAGATGAGCAGACTGACGAAGAAGTAAAGTTGGATATTAATCAAGTTCCTGAAAAACCATCTGATGAGGAAGTAGAAAATAGTACTCAAGCTAATATTGAACCAGAAACTACCATAGAAACATCAGAAGAAGCAAAGGACCTATCTTCAATTCAAGAAGGGTTAGAAAGCTATGCTGATTCTTTAGGAACTCCTGAAAGTGATACACAGCAACAAGTAGTTGATTCAAATGATAACAGTACTTTTGAATTTGATCTTGAACCAGAGGTAGAAAATTATGAAAATAATGAAGTTAATGACACTGCTTCACTAGATAGTGGTGATGAAATAGCTGTTGAATATGTATCTAGCCCTAGTATAGAATTAAATTCAAGAGTGAAGACTGTATCACTATTTCAAAAAGTCAAAACATTCTTCTCAAATGCACGTAATGCTGCTACAAGAGTAGTAGAAAATATCAATGATTACTATGATAGAGGTAATAATATATTTGATGATGATACATCATATGATTTAGACGTAAATGAGCCTGTAGCAGGAAGAAGTAGATAAAATAAATAAAAGATTAAAAATAGGTTGTATAATCTATTTTTTTTTTGCTATAATAAGTTAGGTGATATATAATGACATATAAAATTACAAGTAGAAGTGAAAGAGATACTATTGAATTAGCTCAAAATATAGAATCAGAAAAGTTTCCTAACATGGTAATTTGTCTAATAGGAGATTTAGGTAGTGGTAAAACAATTTTTACTAAGGGGTTTGCCGCATCATTGGGTATAGAGGAAGCTGTAACTTCTCCAACGTTTAATATTATAAAGGAATATACATCAGGTGAGATGGATTTATACCATATGGATGTGTACAGATTAGACGGAAAAGTAGGAGATTTAGGTATAGAAGATTATTATGATAAAAATGGTGTTGTAATCATTGAATGGGCAGATCTAATTCCTGATTATTTACCTGAAGAAAGATTAGAAATTAAATTCAAAATTTCCGACGATTCAGAAGACACAAGAATAATTATAATTAACCCTATTGGAAGACAATATGAAGATTTATGTGAGGCAGTTTTATGAAAATTTTGTATATAGATACAACATCTAGTTGTTTATATTCAGCTATTTCAGAAGATGGAAAAATAACAGGCGAAATCAAAGAAGACTTAGGTAAAGATTTGTCTGTTTTTACTTTAGATAAAATCAAAAATATGTTAGATGCTAATAATATCCCCATAAATACTATTGATAAATTTATAGTAGTAAATGGCCCAGGTTCATTTACTGGAATTAGAATTGGGGTCACGATGTCAAAAGTATTAGCACTAATGCTAAATAAAAAGATAAGTACTATTTCCTCTCTACAGGCTATGGCTTTATCATCAACAGAAGATACTAGTTATAAAGTGCCATTAATAGATGCAAGAAGAGGTTATGTGTATTCAGGAATATATGATAAAGATAATAATATAATACTTAAAGATCAGTATATTAAATTTGATACTCTTAAGTGCATTATTGAACAATTACCTGGAAACTACAGCATAATTACGAATAATAACATAGAAATTCTAAACAAGGAGAAATATAGCCCAAACTTTGAAAGAATACTAAATGCAGCAGTTGATATAGAAAGTGTAAATCCACACTATGTAAACCCAATATACTTGAAATCCACAGAAGCTGAGGAAAAACAGGAAGTAGAAGTATTATGATAGTAAAAGAAGTTGTGGAAAACTGTAAAGAAATAGAACTAGCCAATACTTTTCCACAGTATTTTAAAGAAAACAGTGTTAAAAAGCAGTTAATAGACAATAAGTTTACACAAATATATACCTACTTTACAGAAAATATTCTATGCGCGTTCATTCAATTTGACATTATGTATGAAAGAGCAGAATTAGTCCAAATTGAAGTTTTGAGAGAATTTAGAAGGAAAAATATTGGAACAGAACTATTAGAACTAATGTTAGAAATATGTAAATCAAAAAATGTAAAGAGCATAACATTAGAAGTGAGGAAAAATAATTTAGCAGCCATCAACTTATACAAAAAGTTTGGATTTACTCCAATATCAGTAAGAAAGAAATACTATGATAATAAAATAGATGCAATTTTAATGGAAAAAGAGATGATATAATGAAAGATACATATATATTTGGAATTGAAAGCAGCTGTGATGAAACTAGCTGTTCAATCGTTAAAAATGGAAGAGAAGAAATATCCACAGTAATTTCTACACAAATAGATATTCATAAAAAGTTTGGTGGTGTAGTTCCAGAAATAGCTAGTCGTGAACATGTAAAAAATATAACTTTAGTAATTGAAGAATGTTTAAGAAAAGCCAATATGAAAATGGAAGATATGGATGCCATAGCTGTAACTTATGGTCCTGGATTAATTGGTTCACTATTAATCGGAGTTGAAGCAGCAAAAGCATTGGCATATGTCTATAATAAACCACTAGTTCCAGTTAATCATATCACAGGACATATATATGCCAATAATTTAGTCGAAGATATGAAATTTCCATTAATTGCCCTAGTAATAAGTGGTGGACACACTGAACTAATCTATATGAAAGAACATTATTCTTTTGAAAAATTAGGACAAACATTAGATGATGCAGTTGGCGAATGTTATGATAAGATAGCTAGAATAATAGATGTTCCATACCCAGGAGGTCCAACAGTAGATAAATGGGCTCATGAAGGACAAGATACTTATAAGTTACCAATCCCATTAAATGATGGAAGTTATAATTTTAGTTTCAGTGGTTTAAAAAGTGCTACTATTAACTTAGTTCACAATGAAATCCAAAGAGGAAATGAAATAAGAAAAAAAGATTTAGCTACTTCCTTTCAAAACACAGTTGTAGACATAATTAGTAAAAAAACCATAAAAGCTTTGGAAGATAAACAAGTCAATAACTTAATAGTTGCTGGTGGTGTTGCCGCCAATAGTGGAATAAGAGAAAGACTTATTAATGAATGCCAAAAAAGAAATATTCATTGTGTTTTTCCAGATATAAAATATTGTACAGACAATGCAGCAATGATAGCAGCATCAGGTTATTATGCATTTAAGCTTGGAATAAGATCAGATCTAAAATTAAACGGTAAGTCTAGTCTAGAACTATAATAATTAAAAATAGTAATAAAAAGGAGTTTAACTATGAAGAAAAATAATATAAAAGCAGTGATTAAAAATTTAACTGATACCCAAAAAAAGATAACCATGTACCTAATAATTGCCATAGTGATAATTATATTCTTATTAATACTTATATTTGCAAATAAACAAAATGAAAGCAATCAGACTGAAAAAGAACGCCTAACACATTATCTACAAAAAACAGCTACTAATTTTTATGAAAAAGAATATTATCCTCAACTTGCTACATTAAACGATGACATGAGCACATTTTTATCCAATTTTACTACAGAAGGAATTAGTATGAGTGTTCAAGTATTAATTGATAACAGTGCTATAACCATAGATGAAGCTAAGAAAAATATGACTAATAAAGACAAAAGTAAGCAATGTGACTTTTCTACCACAAAAGCTATAATTTATCCACAAGAACCATATAAAAAAAATTCATACAAAGTATCAGTACAATTAGATTGTGATTTATAGAAATAATAAATGCCGTTGCTTAAAGTGATGGCATTTATTTTAAAGTTATAATTTACCTACAAATACAATTCACATAATCAACCATTCTCATACATAAAATTATCAAATTTCATAACACTTACATTCCTTTTTCATATAATAAATTAGTGAAGGAGGAAAAATGAAAAAGATAATTTATTCAATTATTTGTATCGTTATTATTGGATTAATATCACTTTTATTTATACTAGACTTAAATAAAAGTGACACCAAAAAAGATAATTTAAAAAAGATTCGTGTTGCAGAAGTTGCACATACTATTTTTTATGCCCCACAATATGCAGCCATAAATCAAGGCTTTTTTGAAGAAGAGGGGTTAGATGTTGAACTTATTTTAACACCAGGTGCTGATAAAGTTACAGCTGCAGTTTTATCAGGTGATGTTGAGATTGGTTTTTCTGGAAGTGAAGCATGTATTTATGTTTATAATGCAGGAGAAAAAGATTACTTAAAAACATTTGCTCAGCTTACTCAAAAAGATGGTTCATTTTTAGTATCTCGACAGAAATTAGATAACTTTACATTAGATGATTTAAAAGGTAAAAGCATAATTGGAGGTCGCAAAGGTGGAATGCCTGAGATGACATTTGAATGGGCACTACGTCAGAATAATATAGACCCATCAACTGACTTAAACATCGACACAAGTATTGCCTTTGCAGCAATGAGTGGTGCATTTATAAGTGGCCAGGGGGACTTTGTTACCTTATTTGAACCTAATGCCCTACAAATTGAAAAACAGAAATTAGGTTATGTTGTTGCATCTATAGGTGAATTAGGTGGAGTAGTACCATATACTTCATATAGTGCTCGTATGAGTTACATAGAAAAAAATTCTGATATAATTGAAAAGTTCACAAGAGCTATCCAAAAAGGATTAGACTATGTTCATAATAGTAGTGATGAAGAAGTAGCTAATGCTATTTTAGAATTCTTCCCAGACACATCATTAAATGATCTAGCAGGAGTTGTAAAAAGATATCGTAGTATTAATGCATGGCCAACAACAACTAACTTTAGTGAAGAATCATTCTATCATCTACAAGAAATAATGCAAGCAGCAAATGAACTAGAAACTAAAGTTGATTACAATAATTTAATCTATACTAAGGATTAAATATGAAACCAATTTTAAGTATCCATCACTTAAAAAAAGCATATCATGACCTAGATGGTGAAGTATATGCTATTGGGGATATTAATTTAGATATTTATGATAAAGAATTAATATCTATTGTTGGACCATCAGGATGTGGAAAAACAAGTTTACTTTCAATCCTATCTAACCTAGAAAGTAAATCAGATGGAAGCATAGTCTACCATAAAGATAATATTAAATTAGGATATATGCTTCAAAAAGATGCTTTATTTCCATGGAAAACAGTATTAGAGAATTGCCTTATAGGTCTAGAAATTAATCACAACTTAACTAAAGAAACAAAAGATAGAGTAATTGAGTTATTAAATACTTATGGCCTAGGAGAATTTATGAATAAATATCCTGATTCCTTATCTGGTGGCATGAAACAGAGAGTTGCCTTAATCAGAACACTTGCTACTAACCCAGATATACTTTTGCTTGATGAACCATTTTCTGCTTTAGATTATCAAACCCGTTTAGCCTTATCAGATGATGTTTATCGCATAATAAAAAAGGAAGGCAAAACAGCTATCTTAGTAACTCATGATTTAGCAGAAGCCATTTCCTTATCTGATAGAGTAGTAGTCTTAACTAAAAGACCAGCTACAGTAAAAAAAATATATAATATAAAAATGACTAATCAATCTACCCCTATAAATAATCGTAAATGTAAAGAATTTAATTACTACTATGATGAAATATGGAGGGATTTAGATGTCCACTTATAGTAAAGAACATAAACAATTTCTAAAGAGCAGAAAGAAAAATAAAATATTAGTAATAACTCTTCAACTAGCAATCATAATACTTTTCCTATTAATATGGGAAATAGCAGCTAGATGTGGTTATATTAATACATTTCTTTCCAGTTCCCCAACTAGTGTATTAAATACCTTTACATCTCTAATAAAAGCCAATAATTTATGGAATCATGTATGGATAACTGTATACGAAACTTTAGTAAGTTTTATTCTTGCAAGTTTAATAGGTTTTATTATTGCTTCAATACTATGGTGGAATAAGACTATAGCTAAAGTAATGGACCCTTATCTAACTATTTTAAATTCCCTACCAAAAGTAGCATTAGGGCCACTTATTATTATTTGGGTTGGTGCCAATACTAATTCTATTATATTTATGGCCCTACTTATATCAACCTTTATTACGATTATTAATATTTACCAAGGCTTTATTTCAACAGACCGCTACTATATTACTCTAATGAGAACATTTAATGCTAAGAAACATCAAATATTCATTAAATTAATTGTACCAAGTAATAAAAATAATCTCATAAATTGTCTAAAAGTAAATATAAGTATGAGTTTAATTGGTGTAATCATGGGAGAATTATTAGTATCAAAAGAAGGTCTAGGATATCTAATTATGTATGGTTCACAAGTATTTAATATTAACTTAGTTATTACATCAGTAGTAATACTAGCTATAGTATCATATATTATGTATGAAATTGTAGCTATTATAGAAAAAAAGATCTGTAGTAACAAATAATAAATATGAATTATAGAGTAACTTTGGTTATAAATACTAAAATTACTCTTTTATATGAAAAAATTTTCCAAATCTTATAAACATATACATATGCTATAATAGTAAAGAAGGTGATAGAATGACTGAGCTAAATATTTGTTCATACAATGTTAGAAATGATAACATAGTAGGAGGATTTTCTAAAGTAAAAATAGAAACCGTATATAAAGATTTACTTTCCAATTATAAAATAGATGTACTAGCAACTCAAGAAATGGTATCATCAACTCTACGAATTTTAAAGTCTACCATTACTAATTATCGCATCCTTGGTTCATACCGTTATGGTAAAAATTTCATCATCAAAAGAATAAAGCCATTAGAAAAATATAATGAAGGAAATAATATTATTACTAGACTAAATGTTATAACAGAAAAAACTACTGAATTACCATGGTTTCCAAGAGATATTAAAGAATTATATACTGGAACTTTCAAATATCATTCTATAATGCCTAGAATAATGACTGAAGTTATATTAGAAATACCAGACTATGGTAAAGTAAGATTTATAAATACACATCTATCGCACCATCTAAGAGGAATAGTAAATCTTCAATTAAAAAAACTAAGAACTAAGATCAAAAATTCGACAATTCCTACAGTCTTAACCGGAGATTTTAACCTAGGAATTTATGATAAAACATTTAAAAAATTTGTTGAAGATTTAAAAAATTTAGGAATGCAAAGAGTAGAAATAAATCAAAGAACTTTCAAAAAAAGTAAACATAATGAACCTATAGACCACATATTTATACCAAATAGCTGGATAATTAAAGACAAAAAAATTATAGATCAAAAGTATTTAGATAATTATAGTGATCATTATCCAATAATAATAACTGTTATTCCTAGTAATTAAAAAAAGATTTTGATATAATAAATACATAAAGAAGAATGGAGATAATTATGGGATTATTTAATAAAATAAAAAATATGTTTAAGTCAACTGAAAGCGAACAAGTGCAGGTTGACAAAACTAATGATATTAAAAAAAATATTAGTGAAGAATCAGTAACTGATATCGATGATAAAAAACCATCTACTGTTAAAGAAGATATTAATATTTACGAAAAAGGTTTAACTAAAAGTAGAACTGGATTTGTATCAAGTCTACTAAATCTAACTAATCGATATAATAAAGTAACTGAATCTTATTTTGATGAATTAGAAGAAATCTTAATAATGGCTGATATAGGTGTAAATACTGTAATGAAATTTATGGATCGTTTACGTGAAAGAGTGAGAAAAGAACACATAGATAATCCAGAATTACTAAAAGAAATAATAGTAGATGAATTATTTATTATCTATGTTGATGATACGATTATTACTAATAAAATAAACTATAATCCAGATGGACCAACAATATTACTATTTATTGGTGTAAATGGAGTAGGAAAAACTACTACTATTGGAAAACTAGCTTGGAAATTTAAAGATGAAGGCAAGAAAGTATTATTAGTAGCGGGAGATACATTTAGAGCCGGAGCAACTAAACAATTAGAAGAATGGAGTAATAAAGTTGGAGTATCATTTATAGGAAAAGAAGAAGGAGCTGATCCAGCTTCAGTAGTTTATGATGGTATAAAAAAAGCACAGGAAGAAAACTTTGATATAGTTTTAATTGATACAGCAGGTCGTCTTCAAAATAAAGTAAACCTAATGAAGGAATTAGAAAAAATCAATCGTGTTATCAATAGAGAAATACCAACAGCCCCTCATGAAACAATGTTAGTAATAGATGCAACAACAGGTCAAAATGGAATAAGCCAAGCTAAAAGTTTTAAGGAAATAACTAATATTACAGGTATAATTCTAACTAAGTTAGATGGCACAGCTAAAGGTGGAATAGTTTTGGCTATAAAAGAAGAAGTAAATATTCCAGTTAAATATATAGGCCTTGGAGAAAGAAAAGAAGATCTACAATCATTTGATATTGAAAAATATATATATGGTCTGTTTAAAGATATGATGTAGGTGAGTAATATGGATAAAAAAATATATTTAAATAATTTATATGACTACTATAGTGATCTATTTACTGATAAGCAAAAAAATTATTTTGAAGATTATTACTTTAATGACTTATCATTATCAGAAATAGCTGAAAATAATAATGTAAGTAGGAATGCAGTACACAGTCAGATAAAAATAATGGAATCAAAACTAGAATATTATGAAAAAATATTAGGACTATATGAAAAAGCTAATAAAATTCGTGATATTATTACTGATTTAGATGATGAAATTAAGAATAAAATAGAAGAATTAATATAAAAGAATAGAGGGATTTATATGTTTGAAAAAATAGTTTATATTGGAGATTATGATGCAGAAATTAAGCTAAAAGACACTAGTTCATTAGAAACAGATATTATGAATATGCCATTAATATTAGAAGATAATGAAAAAAGTATTCTAGCTGAAATAAAAGAATTATTAGATGGAAGAGTTAAAGTAAAACTATTAGGTGAAATAGTTAATAACCATTTTGTTGGCGGAATATTAAGAAAGCCAAGCCTAAACGCAACTATTAGAGCGCTAAAGTTAGAAGAACTATCACTAATAGTAAGTGATGAAAAATATGGTAATCTAGAACTAGGAATAAGTCCATTCTATGCTAGTAAAAAAGTTTATGCCAATATAAATGATTTATTTGGACATCATATGTGTATTATTGGAAATACTGGTTGTGGTAAAAGTTGTGGGGTAGCTCGTCTTATTCAAAATGTTTTTTATAATCCAACTTTCATACCCTTCCGTTCTAATTTTCTAATATTTGATTCATCAGGTGAATACTATACAGCATTTTCTAAAATAACTGAAAAAAATCCCAACTATCATTATCGCTTCTATACAACGAATCTAAATAGCCCATATGAAGGTGAATTATTAAAGATACCAGTATGGTTACTAAATGTTGAAGACTTAGCATTATTATTATCTGCAACCACTCATACCCAACTATCAATTATTGAAAAGATGATGAAATTAGTAAAAATATTTTCCCAATCTGATAGTGATGCTACTAAATATAAAAATCATTTAATAGCTAATGCCATTATGACTATAATGTATTCTAATCAAGGATCTGCTAGCAAAAGAGATGAAATCTTTTCAATATTTAATACCTGCCCAACAGAAGAATTTAATTTGAACTCTGTAGTTCAAGGAATAGGTTATACTAGACGCCTTCAAGAATGCTTTTTAATAGATAATAATGATCAATTTTCGGAAAGAGTACTATTAACAGAATATGTTAATAAATTTATTATTCCTGAATTAAACCAATACGAACCAGAAAATACTCATTATTTCACTTTAAAAGATATGGAAAAAGCTCTTAACTTTGCCTTAATTAGTGAAGGATGGTTAAGAAATGAAAATGTATATGCTGATGCTATAGCCCTAAAAGTAAAACTACATGAACTAGTAATTGGTAATACTGCTAAATTTTTCGACTGTAAAGAATTTGTCAGATTAGATCAGTTCTTTAGTAATATGATTGTTAATGATGGCAAAAAATATCAGATTATTAATATTAATTTAGAAGATGTAGATGATAGTTTTGCCAAAGCAATAGTTAAAATATTTTCAAGATTAATATTTGAATTTTCTAAGAAAATAGAAAGAGGCACTATACCTTTTAACATTCTCCTAGAAGAAGCACACCGCTATGTTCAAAAAGACCAAGATACATACTTATTTGGTTATAATATCTTTGACAGAATTGCTAAAGAAGGAAGAAAATATGGGGTGTTGATGGAACTTATTTCTCAAAGACCAGTAGATTTAAGCGAAACAGTAATCTCCCAATGTTCTAACTTTTTAATATTTAAAATGAGTCATCCACGTGATATTGAATACATTACTAAAATGATTCCTAATATAACCGATGATGTTATAGAAAAGCAAAAAGCTCTTCAAGTTGGACACTGCCTAGCATTTGGCTCAGCATTTAAGATACCAATTATAATAAAAGTAGAATTACCAAATCCTATGCCACAAAGTAGTAGTTGTAATGTCATAGAGACTTGGACAAGTCGTTAAAAAGCTAGTACTTATAGTAAAATATATAATTACCACAGGTTTTACTAGTTTTTTTTATAAGCATTCGTTATAATAGTAATAGTTTATAAGGAGGGATAATATGTTTGAATCACTTGGAGATCGACTTCAAAATGCTCTTCATAAGATCAAAGGATATGGAAAAATAACAGAAGATAATATTTCTGATATGATGAGAGAAATACGTCTAGCTTTACTAGAAGCAGATGTAAACTATCAAGTAGTAAAAGAATTTACTAATACAGTAAAAGAAAAAGCCCTAGGTGAAGAAGTACAGAAAAGTATCAAACCAGGAGAATTATTTGTTAAAATAGTAAAAGATGAGTTAACAGAATTACTGGGTGGAGAAAGTTCACCACTTAATACTAATGGTAATCCAGCTATATTAATGTTAGTAGGTTTGCAAGGCTCAGGTAAGACCACTACTATTGGTAAGTTAGCTAATTATTTAAGAAAAAAACATAATAAAAAGCCTTTACTAGTAGCTTGTGATGTTTATCGTCCAGCCGCAATAGATCAGTTAAAACAACTCGGCAAACAGCTTGGAATTGAAGTATATGATGAGGGAAAGAATAATCCGGTTGAGATAAGTAAAAATGCTATTAACTATGCCAAAACTAATGGTTATGATTATGTATTAATAGATACAGCGGGACGTCTTCATATTGATGAAGAATTAATGGAAGAACTAAAAAATATTCAGAGGGAAGTTAACCCTCAAGAAGTCCTATTGGTAATAGACTCTATGATGGGTCAAGATGCCATTAATGTTATTAATGGGTTTAATGATTCATTAAAATTAACTGGAGTAATTTTAACTAAACTAGATGGCGATACCCGTGGTGGTGTAGCGCTATCAGTAAGACATTTAACTAATGTACCAATAAAATTTATTGGTGTAAGTGAAAAACTAGATGGTCTAGAAAATTTTGATCCTGAAAGAATGTCAGGTAGAATACTAGGAATGGGAGATATCATTTCTCTCGTAGAAAAGGCAACCGAAGTAATTGATGAAGAAGAGGCCATGAGTACAGCTAAAAAAATGCAGTCAGGTAAATTTGATTTGGAAGACTTCCTAAAACAAATGAAACAAATTAAAAAACTTGGACCATTAGAAAATTTAATCAAAATGTTACCTGGTGCTAAGAAAATGGGACTTAATAATGTTAATATCGATCCTAAACAGCTTGCACATGTTGAAGCTATAATACTTTCTATGACTCCTAAAGAAAGAAAAAATCCAGATATAATCAAGGCTAGTAGGAAAACTAGAATTGCTAAAGGATGTGGACTTTCAGTACAAGAAGTTAATAAACTTTTAATGCAGTTTGAACAAATGAAAAAAATGATGAAACAAATGTCTAATGGTAATTTTAAAATGCCGTTTTAGGATGTGAATATTTTATGAAACAAACTTTTAATTTTAATATTAATCAAATTTTAGCTACTTATATGTATGCTAAAGTCAAATGCTTAGATTTATTATCTATTGCTACAACTAGAGAAGAAATTCGATTTGCTGAGATGAATTTGCTAAACATTTACAAAGCCAAGAAATTCAGCCTATTTTTTTTAATGATTCTTATGAACTAGATAGTAATTATTATTATGAAACACAAAATCATTATATTATTCCAACAAATATTAATAATATTAATTACTTTGTTAGTTGTGTTCTAGCTATACTTGATACAAAGTCTTCTGAGGTTTTATGGGATAATGTTAATAATGTTTTTTTTTCTAGTGCTTTCATAAAATGGAAAAAGAGGCAAATAGAAAATGATATAGAAATCGTTAATGATTTAGAAAAAAATATAATCAGGTTTTTGGCGATAATACTCCAATTCAAAAGAAATTAAATAATAATTAGTTAATTTCTTTTATTTTGGGCTAAGCAATTATAACACTATTTTTTTCTTTCATACTATAAGATAGATAGGAGGAAAAAACTATGTTTAGAAATTGTTGCTATGATAGACAAAATGATGTTAACAACACTTTTAATGCTGAAAATATGGATGTAGATATGAACATTGAAATGAACGCCAATCAGATAGATGCTATGACACCAGCTATGCAAGGTGGAGTTCAAAGACCAATAATTGAACCCATGCAAGAAAGAGTTGTAAATCGTACGATCATGCATGAAGTCCCACAAGAGTGATAATTTATGATAGACCAAATTTTATATACTTTATAACTTGAATCATTTTTTTAAGTCAAATATGAATTTAGAGTAAGAATTAACTAGTTAATTGGTAAGACAAGTAGTAGTGCTTGTCCTATTTTTTAATGTTCTAAATTTATTTTTAATATTACATATGCATTATACATTTTAGGAATATTTTCATAAATTAAAATATAAGAATTTATATGAAAATTAATTCTAAAAAAATTAAAGGAGGTTGTATAGTGAACAATTGTAATGATTATGAAAGAATAAAAAAGCAAATTAAAGAAGAAAGAAAAAAATGTCAATTTTGTTATATTCAGGGTCCAACCGGACCAAAAGGTGAAAAAGGAGTAGAAGGAAAGGTTGGCCCACAAGGTATTCCTGGACCAAAAGGAGAAAAGGGTGATATAGGCCCACAAGGAATTAAAGGCGAAAAAGGAGAACAAGGACCATCAACTATTCAAATTGGAAATATAGAAACAATAGCTCCTACCGAAGAGGCTGAAGTCATAAATGTTGGAACCCCAGTAGATGTAGTTTTAGATTTTAAAATTCCAAAGGGAGAAAAAGGTGATCAAGGAGATACTGGACCAAGAGGGTTACCAGGAGAAACAGGGAGAACTGAACATATTGCCATAGATGAAACAGAAACATTAGAACCGGGAGAAGCAGCTATTGTTACAGATACTTTTGAAAATTGGGTCCATCATTTAGCATTTTCAATTCCAAAAGGAGAAAAAGGAGATATTGGAGATAGAGGCCCACAAGGTCCAGCAGGCCCTCCAGGGACAGAATTTATATCTTCCTATGGAATTAGATATACAATGACCGAAACTCAACTTACTTTACCACAAGGAGTTGATACTATAATTCCGTTACCTGAAAAAGGAGCTGCTTTTCTTACAGAATATCCAGATGGTAATTCTATTAAAATAAAAGAAAATGGAGTATATCTTATATCATACTTACTGTGTGGTGCAACAAATGAAGAATGTTCTATAACTATGTCTGTTAGAGCCAATGATATATTGCAACCAGCTACGAGTGCAACAAGTGAATTTACTGCTCAAATGATTAATAGTATAAGTGGGACTACTATTGTATCACTACAGAGCAATGATCTTATAACATTAAATATTAAATCATCTAATGCTGTTAATATGAGATTTAATGGAAGTACAAATGCAATGCTAAGTGTTATTAAAATACATTAAGAATAGATAAATTCTATTCTTTTTAATTACTTCACTTTAAATTTTTAACATAAATTATTACAAAGGAAGGTGATAATTATTCAAATAATAGATAATAATACAGTTGTTATTACAACTAGTGATGAATTAAAACAAGTTTTGAGTGAAGATAATAATTATAATTATATTTATTTAGGAAATGATATTACTGCAACAAGTGGTTTTACTATAAATAGTAATAAAAGTAAGGTAACTATAGATGGAACATATAACAATATAAAATATACCTATACAAATAATTTAAGTTTAGAAGAAACGGTTATAAAAGTAAGTACAACTAATAAAAGAATTATATTAAAAAATATGAATATAGTATCTTCACATGGTTATGGAGTTATTTATGTTCCATCTCATCCAAACTATTCTAACGTGGTAGTAGAATATAATAATATAAATTTTAGTGGAATCGAACTTTCACAAAATTATTATGGAACTACTAAAATTATAGATTCTGTTTTAGAAGTGAAAGATACTAATAATGTTTCTGCACAAAGAGCCTGCAATTCCAATAGAATCATAATAGATGGAAATACAACAATTACAAGCGATTCAAATACAAATACAATTTTCTTTTTTAATGATGTTATACCATCATTAGTTAAAATTATGCCAAATAGTAGAGTAAGTATTACGACTAATAGAGAATTTATGAATGGAACTAATAGGTTAGATTTAATAGTAGGACATGGTGCAGAATTTCTTTTAACAACAGGGAATGGTTTTGCAATAACAACAACACATGGTGCTAGAAATGTTTTAATAGAAGAAATGGCTAATTTTACATTTATTGAAAAAAGCCATCAAAGAGTTCCAATGTGGAATGTATTTGGAGATTTTAAAGTTTCAGAAGGTGCAAGCATATCCGTAATAAACACATACATGACAACACCATCAGATAACTATAATATTTATTTTAAAGGAACTAATCAGAAGTTTATATTAGATAATCCAAAATATGTAAATATCTATACTAAAAATGCAAATGTAGTTTATACCAATAATCCTGTTGATTTTATGTTTACTTTTAGTAGAATAAATATGTGGATATATGCTTTAGATTATACGTCTGCATGTACAATTGATGATACACCAGCACTTTATTGGTATAAAGAAAACAATTTAGCAGAAATAGCAGGTGTATTAAATAAAGACACTACTACTATTACATCTCATAATTTTACGGATACTGAGTTAGACTTATTATCAGATATAAATAGTTTTTCATTTCAAAATAAAAAAATATTAACAATGGGACTTTTAAAAACAAATATTCATCCAATTATAGCTTCCAAAGATACTATCTCTGGTCATACAATGCCATATGCAAATGTTAAAATAGAATATGATAATAAGAGTATAGTAGCATCAGCAGATGAAAATGGTTTGTTTGAAGCAAATATTGATTCTGTTATTCCAGATAACACAAGAGTTAAAATAACATCTTGTCTAAACAGTTGTTTTTCTGAAAGAAAAGTAACCACACCATTTAATGGGGAGTTAACCCTTTTAAAAGCAACAGGTAATATTCCTTTTAGTATGACACCATCATCTACTCAACCCATCATTTTGCCTAAAAAAAATGAAACAGTAGTAACTGTAGTTGATAGTAGAATTAATAGTACTAATTGGAAATTGTATATAAACTATATAAATCCAATGATAGAAAGTACTGGGAAAGTATTAATTGACTCATTATTTTTTAAGAAATTTGATAATGAAGAAATAGCATTAAAAACTAATAAAAAATTGATATATGAATCAAGTGATAATGGAGGAAATACAAATGTTAGTAATGTTACGTTTTCTACCGATAGGGGACTATTTTTGAAACCTAGTAAAAGTTTACTAGAAGATGAGGATTATTCTACTTTAATTATTTGGAGTGTTGAGGAATAATGCCTTTACGAAAAAATAGAATAATTCATAAAATATATTGTAATGAGGTGAAATATGGCCAATGATTATATTTATATTAAACTTTGTAATAAGGAAAATATAAATCATTATAATTTGAAAGTTAAGCTAATAAATAAATGTAATAAGATTATTTTTGATGGAACAACAAATTGTTTTGAAAAAGTAAAAATATCAATATGTGATAACGAGGTGTATAAGCTAGTTGTATATTCTAATTTATCAATTATAAAAATACCCTTAATAGCAAAAAAAAATAGAGTTTATTGTATAAATATTAGAAATAAAAATCCAAATAACAGGAAACATCTTATTACGATTAGGCTAATGGATAAATATAATCCAAAAATTAAAATTAAAGGAGGAAAGTTAATAATATGGCAAGACATACAATCCCAATAACCAATGGTAAAGGAAGCATTGAATTAGTAAATGGTGTATATAATGCTACAGCAGTAGTAGGAGGTTATGATGCTTCTACCTTAAATCCAAAACAAGTAACTATAGTAGAAGGCACAAATGATTATGCTTTTACCATAAGTGCAAAAGGAGTTTTAACACTTCATGTTACTGATACAGGAGATAAAACTACGGGTGTCCAAATTATAGGAGCAAAATTCATAAGAACAGATAATACTGGTACTATAATCGGTGTAGAAGCAACAACTGATGTTGATGGAAATGCAATATTTAATAATGTTCCATTTGCTTCATCAGGAAGTACAGAAATCTATTATAAACAAATTACAAGTGATGGAGGTCATACATTTGATGATGGCGTAAAATCTATTATTATGACTTCAGAAACAGAAACTGTTGAAATAGCAAATCCTGCAGCACCTATTAGAAATATAGTGCTTACTGATGCAAGTTTTCCTAATATACCAATAAAAGACGGCCAAATAAAATTAGAAGATAATTAATAGGAAGCAGATTATAATATGTATTGATTTTAAAGCTGAATCATAATTTAAAAGTAGAATTATATAATTTATAAGACAGGTGTCAACTTGTCTTATTTGTATTCTTTAAAACTTAAATAAAAGAATATGAAATAATGATAAATATATGAAAAGTGTTATAATAAAATTATTGAATAATACTAATAAGTATATTGCTATAATAAAGTAGTAGTTGACAAAGAAACATTTTATGAAGTAAAAAAGAAGAACTCTAAAAATGTAGGCAGAAATGAAAAAAAGAACATAATTTGTTAAATGGAGTTTTGTACTGTGATGATTGAGGTTATAGAATATAAGTTCAAATAAGAAGAAAAACTGACAATAGATGCCATACTATTTGTAATTATTACAGGACCTATATTAAAGAAAAACGTTATAAAATAAGTATATAATTAGTATTATTGTTCAAATTTATTATCCTGCTTTTATAGGACTTCAGATTTATGATAAACAACTAAATTAACTAAAAAATATGATTTGACAAATAATATTTAATGGGCAAGCATCATCACGAAAGGGTATGATGTATATGAATTTTAAAGGAATAATCTACAAAAAGTTAACCCCCATAAGTAATACTAAATTAATATGCAATAAGATATTTATACAATTTAATATTACTAAAATAAGATATTTATCAATAAATTTAAGTGAGGTGTACAAAATTTATGGATAAGTACAAAATAAATTTTATTTTTGATAATAAAAAAGATATAAATGATATCTTAACAAATGTATTAAATAAAGAAATAAAAAAATATATTGAGATGATTTGTATAAATGACAAAAAAGAGGAAACATCATCATGCACGAGATTTTCTCTAGAAGGAGGTAAGAATTGTTAGAAAATAAAATTACGATATATAATGTTGGTATTTATATAAGATTATCTCGTGAAGATGATGATAAAGTATATGAAAGTGAGAGTATTACAAATCAAAAGAGTTTATTACTTCAATATGCCAAAGAAAACAATTTAAGAATTTATGATATTTATATTGATGATGGATATAGTGGAACTAATTTTGATAGACCTGATTTTAATAGACTATTAAATGATATTGAATTAGGTAGGGTTAATATGGTTATTACTAAAGATATGTCTAGACTTGGAAGAGATTATATTGGTACTGGTAATTTAATTGAAAAGTATTTTCCAGAACATAATGTTAGGTATATTGCACTTACTGATAACATAGACACATTTTTAGATAATTCTAATAATGATATTGCACCATTTAAAGCAATTATGAACGATATGTATGCTAAAGATATTTCTAAAAAAATTAAATCAAGTTTAAGAGCAAAACAAAAAGAAGGTAAGTTTGTTGGTAGCAGAACTCCATTTGGATATGATCAAGATTCAAATGATAAAAATCATTTAATTATTAATGAAGAACAAGCATTAGTTGTAAAAAAAATATTTGATATGTGTTTAGAAGGGTTATCTTTTTTTAAAATAGCAAGAGAGTTAACTAATGAAGGTGTAAAAACACCAGCACAATATTATAATTTTAAATGGAAAAGCAATAAAACCATAAAATACGGAAAGTGGCATTCTAAAACAATAAGAGATATTTTGACTAATCAGATATATATAGGTGATATGGTACAAAATAGAAGAAGTAAAGTAAATTATAAAGTAAAAAAAGTTGTCAGAAATAATCCAAAAGACTATATAATTATAGAAAATACTCATGAACCTATTGTTGATAAAGAAACCTTTTATGAAGTACAAAAAAGAATTCCTAAAAATGTAGGAAGAAATGAAAAAAAAGAAAATCATTTATTAGATGGGCTTTTATATTGTGGTGATTGTAGTCATAGAATTTCTATACAAGCAAGAAGAAAAAAAGATAATAGATGTTATATTATTTGCAATTACTATCGAACTTATATGAAACAAAAACTTTGTACAACTCATTCAAATAATTATGATGAATTAGAAAAAATAATAGTTAATTCATTAACTAATATGTGTTTAAATTATACTAATAAAGATAAAGTTAAAAATAATGTATTAAATAATTTAACTGAAGAAAATAAATTTAATAGCAAAAAAGAGTTAGAAACACTAACTAATGATATTAAACAAATTAAAGATAATTTAGACATTATTTATATTGATAAATTAAATAAAAAGATAACTGAAGAGCAATTTGAAAGAATAAAAGTAAAATTAGAAAACGAATTAAATATAAAACAAAGAAGATATAATGAATTAAATAATACTATTAATAAAAATATTAATGAAGAATATAAAAAGAAAATGATTAATGAATATATTAATAAATTTTTATCTATGAGTGAACCTAGTAGAGAATTGATAATTAATTTAATTGATAGAATAGAAATTTTTGAAAATAAAACTATTAACATAAAAGTGTCGTTTACCAATAATTAGATATAGTAATCTAGTTATCATGAAAAGTGATTCAACTGAATTTAATTGATGGATTATACTGGATGCCCATTCTTGGACTGAAATATACATAAAAAATGATAAATTTTTAATATATAAATAAAAGTGGGCTCGAATCATTATTAAATAAAAAAGAGTCAAGAAGATTAAGGCTAATTAAAAGAATTAGTAGTAGAATACTAATTTCTAAAAAAGTAGATAGTTGTAGTTTAAGAAATAGTATTTTTAATTTGGAATATAGCTATAAAAATTTCTTTAATAAAAGAAGTGGATATCAAGTATTTAAAATAAATTTAGTAAACAAAGTTATAGAACTACTTGTATAAAGAGTAGTTATAAAGGTAAGAACTATAGTAGAAATAGATTTAAAAAATAAGAAAATAAAA
This sequence comes from uncultured Bacilli bacterium, assembly GCA_934183185.1. Classification (GTDB taxonomy): domain Bacteria; phylum Bacillota_I; class Bacilli_A; order RF39; family UBA660; genus Alloscybalousia. Next base: position 24,275 of record CAKPSO010000014.1, read on the forward strand.
TCACCTAAATTAGGACTTGTTAGTATTAGAGGCTATCGTAACTTAAATGATATAAATGGAAATATTATAAATGCTATGTAAGTGTAGTAGTAGAGAAAACAGAATTTATAAAAGAAAAAGTAAAACCAACTAGTATTGTAGGAATTGCTTCAAAAGAACATTATGGATTAAAATAAATCTATCAAAAAAGGGCAAGGACATGTTTGCCCAATGAGAACTAAAATAGTTAACCACCATGTATTTAGACATACGTACCAACCATCTTATTCATGTTGTGAAGAAAATGTATGTAGTGAAATCCAATGTGGTTCTTGTTGTAATTTTAGATAAAAAGTCGTAAGACTTTTTTTCTTTTGAAAAAATATAATTAATACTATTATTGATAATATTTTTTTTCTGTCATATAATAAAGATGGTGAATAGTATGTATGATATAAGAAAGCAAGATAAAAAAGAAAAAATACAACAAATAGTATTAAGCGTGACACAAAAAGCACTTGCCAAAGCCCAGTCAACAAATGGCTTAGACAAATATATTGCATATGAGCTAATGCATGAAATAAAATCCAATATAAATGACGTACACATATATTATATTAATTTAGAAGAAATAACTGAATTTGAACATTCATCAATTATAGCTGAATATAAAGAAGATCTCAGTTTAAAAAGATTACTAATAGATCCTACATTTAGCCAATTTGTAGACGCAAATACAAATAATTTAATTGATACTCTACTTAATAAAGAATTGATTAAAAATTTAAATGATAGTGGTGTTGTAGAAGTTGACGATAAAGTATTTAATGATTATATAAATATGTTTAGTCAAAGAAAAGTAAATTATAATATTGAAGACTATTTGATTTATGATAGGTTAGGTAGAATAAGATAATTTATGTAAAATAATGTCTAATTTATGTAAATGACTTGTAGTCTTGTTTATTAACAGTTATTATTAAACTAGGGAAGGTGATACAGTGATTTATCCATCAATAGATAAAATATTAAATACTATTGATTCTAAATATGAACTTGTTCATATTATTAGTAAAAGAAGTAAACAAATGGCTGCAACTGGACATTACCAAATGCCTGAATATAAGTATGTTTCTAAAAAAAATTTAGGAAGAGCATTAGAAGAAGTGGCAGAAAATTTAATTATTGTTAAGAAAGATTAAGAAATTAATCTTTTTCTATGGTATATTCTTGTTAGGTGAATAATATGAAAATAAACAAATTTATTAAATTAAAAGATGGCAATTATAAAATACAGTTTAGCAATAATGAAGAATTAAAAGTACATGAAGACTTAATATTAAAATATGAACTATTATTAAAAAAAGAATTAGAAGATAATTTAAAAGAAAAAATAATAGATGAGCAAAAGATATATGATATTTATAATATAGCTTTAAAATACATAAAGATTAGAATAAGAAGCAGTAAAGAATTAGAATCATATCTATTAAAAAAAGGATATAATACTAATGAAGTAGATAAAACATTAAACATACTTAAAAAACAGGGCTATTTAAGTGATGATATTTATGCCAAATCCTTAATACATGATCGCATCAACCTAAGCAATAATGGGCCATTGAAAATAAAAATAGAATTAGAAAAGAATAATATCGATAAAGAACTAATTGCCAAATACCTAGAAACTTTTACTGAAGAATTAGAAATAGAAAGAATTAAAAAAATAATAAATAAACATTTAAAGATTAATAAGAACTGCAGTAGCTATATGCTAAAGAAAAAAATTGAAGTTAACTTAATTAATTTAGGTTATCACCAATATTTGATAAATGAACTATTAAATAGTATTAAATTAAGTGATAAAGATGCATATAAGATTGAGTATGATAAGCAATATAAAAAATTAAGTAGAAAATATACTGGTAAGGAATTAGAATATAAAATTAAAGAAAAATTATACCAAAAGGGATTTAAAAATAGTTATGAATAGGCTATCTATTTTTTCTATTTTTAAGTGCCTTTTTTCTTTATAAATAAACTATAGTATTGTATAATAAATACAAGGAGTAGATAACATGATAGATTTAACTAATTTAAATGATAAACAGAAAGAAGCAGTACTAACTACTGATGGACCACTATTAGTATTAGCCGGAGCAGGTAGTGGTAAAACTAAAGTTCTTACTACTCGTATTGCCTATTTAATAGAAGAAAAAAATATTAGCCCTTTTCATATCTTAGCTATAACCTTTACTAATAAAGCAGCTAAGGAAATGCAGGAACGTTTATTTAAACTAATAGGTGAAGTAGCCAGAAACATTCAAGTGTCAACATTCCATTCATTTGGTTTAAAATTATTAAGAGAAAACTATGAACTATTAGGCTATGAAAAAAATTTCGTTATTATGGATAGCGATGATTCTCTAACTGTTATAAAAAGAGTCTTAAAAGAATTAGATTTAGATCCCAAACAGTATAATCCAACTGCCATAAAGAATAAAATAAGTGGTTGTAAAAATGAACTTATGACACCAAAACAGTATGAAATATATGCAGCTACTGAATTTGAAAAAGTAGTATTAACCGTATACGAAAAATATGAACATAAACTAAAAACCAACAACTCAGTAGATTTTGATGATTTAATGATATTACCAATAAAACTATTTAGGGAACATCCAGATACCCTAGAACACTATCAAGATCGTTTTCGCTATATACTAATAGATGAGTATCAAGATACTAATGAAGCCCAGTACATACTAGCTAAGATGATGGGAGCAAAATATAGAAATGTATGTGTTGTTGGTGATGAAAACCAATCAATATATTCATTTAGAGGTGCTAATTATCGCAATATTTTAAATTTTGAGAAAGATTATAAAGAAGCAAAAACCATCAAACTAGAACAGAATTATCGTTCTACTCAGAACATTTTAAATGCTGCTAATCAAGTTATTAAAAATAATCAAAATAGAAAAGATAAAAATCTTTGGAGTGATAAAGGTGAAGGCGATAAATTATATTACTATCGTAGTTATGATGAGAAAGATGAAGCCCATTACGTAGCACATACTATAAAAAAATTAATTAATGAAGGTAAGAGTCCTGATGAAATAGCTGTTCTTTATAGAACCAATGCTCAATCACGTACAGTAGAAGAAGAAATGTTAAAAGAAAATATTCCTTACCGTGTAGTAGGAAGCTTTTACTTTTATGCTCGTAAAGAAATTAAAGATTTAATGTCATATCTAAGATTAATTCATAATGAAAAAGATAATGTATCCCTACAAAGAATAATAAATAGTCCAAAAAGAGGTATTGGACTAAAAACTATTTCCAATCTAGCTACTATTGCGGATATAGAAGGAAAAAGCATGTATGAAGTTATTAGTTCTGGTAAAGAATTAGAATTTAAGAAAACCATAGAAGACTTAAAAAAGGTAGCTGAAAACATAACGTTAACTGAATTAGTAGACAAAATACTAGATACAACAGGATATCGCCAAGAATTAGAAAATGAAAAGACACTAGAAGCAGATATTAGACTAGAAAACTTAGAAGAATTTAAATCAATTACTAAAGCATTTGAAGAAAGAGATGGCGTTATCTCTCTAGAAGATTTCTTATTTGAAGTAAGTTTAGTAAGTGATCGTGAAGAATACAAAGATGCTAAAGATAAAGTAAGTTTAATGACTGTACACTCTGTAAAAGGTCTAGAATTTAATGATGTTTTCGTAATAGGATTAGAAGAAGGAATATTTCCACATATGAATTCTCTTATGGATAATCAGGAATTAGAAGAAGAAAGAAGACTTGCTTACGTTGCAATAACTAGAGCCAAAGAAAGACTATATTTAGTAAATGCCAGACGTAGAATGTTATACGGTAAAGATCAAGTAAACCCACCTAGTAGATTTATAGGCGAAATAGATAAAGAATTAATTGAAACTAATCAAAAAGAAGAAAATAAACCAGAGATAAAAATATCTAAAGAAGATAAATTTTATCAGGAAGACGTTGATTGGAAAGTGGGTGATTATGCATATCATGATGTCTTTGGAGCAGGACGTGTAGTAGAAGTAACTAACACTCTAATTAGCATTGCTTTTAAGAGTCCACATGGTATAAAAAAACTAATGAAAAATCATAAAAGTATTAAAAAGGTGTAGTAGTATTATGAAAAAAATAAATGATGTAAGAGAAAATATTAAACTAGGGGCAGTATTAACGGTTTTAGGTACTAATGGTTATTGTGCCTGTATGTCCATATATGATGGTAGAATTTTAAAAGATGTAATCGAAGTAGAATTAGTAAATTTTCTAGATGTCCTACCAAATATTAAAAACGCCATAAGTTCTGGTAATTATTTAAGAGTAGAATATGATTTGACTAAAATGAAATACCAAAGTTCAATTATGCAAGAAGAAAGAACTGGTGATTATAATGAAATACCTATAGTAGAAGTAGTATCAGATCTTAGTATTGATTGTAAAGAATTAGAAGATAGTCTAATTGGTTTAGATACCAAAATAGCTATTAAAAATAAAAAAGAAAATTTAAAACGAAAAGTTTTATATTAAAGGAGACTATATGAAAAATAAAAATTTAACTCTATTAATTATGGCAGCAGGTATGGGTAGTAGATTTGGTGGATTAAAACAGATAGAACCTGTAGGACCAAATGATGAATTTATTATTGATTATTCTGTATATGATGCTATAAAAGCTGGTTTTAATAAAATAGTTTTTATAATCAAAAAAGAAAATTATGAAGTATTTAAAGAAACTATTGGTAAAAGAATTGAAGATAAAATAAAAGTAGAATATGCCTTTCAAGATTTAAATAATTTACCAGCTGGATACACTTGCCCATCAGATAGAACTAAACCTTGGGGTACAGCACATGCTATTCTAGCAGCCAAAGATTTAATCAATGAACCATTTGCGATAATTAACTCAGATGATTTTTATGGAAGAGATGCATACCAAGTAATAAGTAAATTTTTGAATGACGAAAAGAAAGAAAATACCTATGCTCTTGTTGGTTACCATGTAAAAAACACTTTAACTGAAAATGGCTCAGTAAAAAGAGGAGTATGTAAGATAAATAATAACTTATTAGAATCAATAATAGAAAGTAGTGTTATTGAAGAAAATGGCATTATAACAGCCTCTCCTCTAGATGGTACTACGCCATTTATTATAGATAATAATACTTATGTTTCAATGAATATGTTAGGCTTTAATCCAAGTATATTTCCATATATAGAAAAAAACTTTCCAGCCTTTTTAGATAGTAATAAAGATAATATTCTAAAGTGTGAGTATTTAATACCAGATATCCTAACTCAAGCAATTAAAGAAAATTATGCTAATACAGAAGTATTACCAACTACTGCTAAGTGGGAAGGAGTAACCTATAAAGAAGATAAAGATGGAGTAGTAAAAGCTATTAAAAAGTTGATTAATGAAGGAGAATACCCACAAAATTTGTGGAAAAAGTAAAATGAAGAAAAGAATACTGTATCTAACCAGCCTATTTATCATAGCTATAGTAGTTATATATATTATAACTATTCCTAAAGAAGAAAAATGGATTTACGATAAACTACCAAATAACTACATTATAGAAAAAAAATCTGATACTAATATTACTCTAAAGAAAAAAATAAATGGAGCTATAATACCATCTGAAAACAATAAAAAGGTAAGTGTTGATGATTATATAGCTGAATTTAAATATAGTACCAACTACATAGTTCTAAAATGCATAGAGTCAGTAGAAAATGGCATTAATTTAAAATTTTATATTATAGATACTAAGAGTAATGATATATATGGTCCATATTTAGATGAAGAAACATATAATGCTGTTGCATCTAAAATAATAGATGAAGAATTAAATGATTGGATAGAAACAACTAATATAAAATAATATACCCAGAAAAGAGATGAACATTATGAAAGATAGAATAGATGAGTTAGTAAATATTTTAAATGAAGCAAACCATAATTATCATGTTTTAGATAATCCAACTATAACTGATCAAGAATATGATAGTCTATTTAGAGAACTACAGATATTAGAAGAAAAATATCCTGAATTAGTAAGAGATGATTCACCTACACACCGTGTTGGTGGAATAGTATTAGATAAATTTAAAAAGATAACTCATAAAATCCCTATGATGTCACTAGGTGATGTATTTAATGAAGATGAAATTAGAGCTTTTGATGCTAGAATAAAAAAAGAAGGAATAAATCCCGAATATGTATGTGAATTAAAAATAGATGGATTAAGTGTATCCCTACATTATGAAAAAGGAAAACTAGTAACAGCTGCTACTCGTGGTAATGGTACTATAGGAGAAGATATTACTAATAATGTAAAAACTATCAAGACTGTTCCTCTAACTTTAAAAGAAGAAATAGATATTGAAGTTCGTGGTGAAATCTACATGAGTAAAGAAACTCTTAAAAAGTTAAATGAAGAGAGAAAGAAAAAAAATGAGCCCCTACTACAGAATTGTCGTAATGCTGCAGCTGGATCAATCAGACAGTTAGATTCTAAAGTAGCAGCATCTCGTAAGTTAGATTGTTGGATATATCACCTACCAAATCCTGAAGATTATGGAATTAAAACTCATTGGGAAGCACTAGAATTTATGAAAAGACTAGGCTTTAAAACTAATCCTAATAATTTATTAGTAACTGATGTTACTGGTATCCTAGACTATATTAAATATAAAGGTGAAGAAAGACCACATCTTGCTTATGATATTGATGGTGTGGTAGTAAAAGTAAATAGTCTAGAAGAACAGAAAAAATTAGGTTTCACTGCTCATCATCCAAAATGGGCTATTGCCTATAAGTTTCCAGCAGAAGAAGTATTAACTAAACTAAAGGATATTATTTTTACTGTAGGTAGAACTGGTCAAATAACCCCAAATGCTGTTTTAGAGCCAGTTATAGTAGCAGGTTCAACCATATCACGTGCTACTTTGCATAACGAAGATTATGTTATAGCTAAAGGCTTAAAAATAGGTGATACTGTTTCTATTCATAAAGCAGGTGATGTTATCCCTGAAGTTGGTGAAGTAAAGCTTGATAGACGTACTGGCAAAGAAAGAGATTTTGAAATGATTACTAGATGTCCTATGTGTAATGAACCAATCTTTAAAAAAGAGGGACAGGTTGATTATTTCTGTATCAATCCCAATTGTCCAGCTAGACATATTGAAGGACTATGTCATTTTGTATCTAGAAAAGCTATGAATATAGATGGTCTAGGTGATAGAATAATAGAAGATTTTTATAACTTAAAATATATTAAAGATATTACTGATATTTATAAACTTGACCACTACCGTGATGAATTGATTGAACTTGAAGGATATGGTAATAAGTCAATTGATAATTTAATTGAAGCAATAAATAATTCTAAAAATAATTCACTAGAGAGATTATTATTTGGTTTAGGTATTCCTAATGTTGGTGAAAAAACATCTAAAATATTAGCTATGCGTTATGAGAATCTAGATAGATTAATGAATGCTAGTTTTGAAGAATTAAATCAAATACCTGATATTGGTGAAATAATAGCTAAAAGTATTGTAGATTTCTTTAAAGATGAAAAAAATATTAATATTATCAATGAATTAAAAGAATTAAAAGTAAATATGGAATATACTGGACCTAAAATAGTAATTAATGAAAATTTTAATGGTAAAACATTCGTAATTACTGGTACACTTACTAAATATACAAGAGATGAAGTAGAAGAAAAAATAGAAAATCTTGGTGGCAAAACCTCTTCTTCTGTTAGTAAAAAGACTAGTGCCGTAATAGTTGGTGAAAATCCTGGAAGCAAATATACGAAAGCATTAGAATTAGGTATTCCAATTTGGAATGAAGATGATTTAGAAAGTAGGCTTTAATATGAAAGAAAAAGGTATAGTTATTTTTGAAGATGGAAATGTATTAGCATTTGGTACTTACGTATGCCCTGATGAGGATGGATACTTTGAGTCTTCAACACACGAAACAGATTTCAAAAATGAAGTTGTTTCTAGTACAGAGTTCAAATTATCAGATCATTATTATATTGATGAAGATTCTTTATACATAAATGCCTTACGTTTATCACTAGAGGGATTAGCCTTTATTTTTAACAACAAAGCTGGTGCCAATAAGCCAACAGAAATATTAGCATACATGCCAGAAAATCCAACTTCAGAACAATTAGAAGCACTAAAATCACAGAAGAAAATATTGGGAACTGAAATCAATAATATATACGTATTTCAATCTTATGATTTTGATGATTACACTACATTTGATACACTACAAGATTACATAAAAAAGAATATCAATACAAGGCAAGACATATAATAATTACGAATATTGTGCTTGACATTTATCAAATATAATGTATAATCAATAAGCAGTGAGGAGATATAAGCAATTTATTGTGAGCTATCTCGGGCAATTATATTAAATGCTTACACAATTATTTGGAGTCACGAATAAAATTTACTCGTGGCTTTTTTTGACCCCCGAGTAGGAAAGGAGATTATAATGATAAAGGATTTAAAAAAATGTTCTCATGAAGAAACTAAAAAAATATTTCTTTATGGTACTAGTTATGCAATATGGTTAGCTAACTCTGAAAAAGCTTTGTACGAAAAAAGTAAAAGAAAACAAATAGAGGATTTAAAAAGTTCTGAGAAAATTAGTATTCAAATCTTATCGCTATTAGAGAAACTAGGATATCCAATGGATGAGTTAGGAACATATCTATATGAAAAAGTAATTTTAAGTGTATGTGAAAGTTTAAATGAAATTATAGCAGATGAAGATATTGAAAAATATAATAAATTAGTATCAGATCTAAGTGATGCTTACTCAAACTTTTATCTATGGATAGCTAAAGAAGATTTGGAAATGGGCCTAAACTCATTTCATTTATATATAGAAAAATCTATATCTATGATAGATGATAGTAAATCAAATAAAGAATTAATTTCTAGTATTTATGATAAAGATATAACTGAATTAAATTGTGGAGAACAGGCACTATATTTAGCATCTTATTTATTAGAAATGTATCGAATTGAAAATGGTAAAAAAGAAGTAACACCAAAATTAAAAAGATTAACAAATTTACCAGATAATATTAAATTAAAAGAAGAATAAAGTGAGTGTGTATAAACAAATATTGTGAGCTACACAGGGATTATTTCTTACACGTCTAAGGTACGGAGTCACTGATAATTATTAGTGATTCTGTGCCTTTTTCTATCTGAAAATATGTTATAATTAAAAAAATAGGAGAGTGTGACGATGAACTATAGTATCGAGGAAATAAATGAAAAAAGCTTATATGATTATATGTATGTAAATACTATCTCATGGAATGAAACATACAGAGGTATTGCATCAGATGAATTTCTAGACAAAATATTAAATGAGTTAGATGCTAATGTAGAAAGATTAAGAGGTGAGTTCCAGCAAACAAAAATTATTGAACCTGATTATAAAAGATTTTTATTAAAGTTAAATAATGAACCAGTGGGTATGTTTAGTATATGTAAGGCTAAAGAAGAAAAATATAAAAGCTCTGGAGAATTATGTAGTATTTACTTACTAAATAAAGCAAAGAAAAAAGGATTAGGCAAAATAATGTTTGAAACAGCCATAAAAGAATTAAAGAAAATGAATTGTTTTGATATGATTGTTTATTGCATAAAAGAGAATCCTACCAATGAATTTTATAAACACATGGGTGGAAAATTGATAGACTCAAAACCTAGAAATATAGGTGGAAAAGATTTAATTGAAAACATTTATTATTTTGAAAAAATATAGGAGGAGATAAAATGATAAAGAAAATTAAACCAGATAATAAAATATTTAATAGTTATGAATTTAAAAAAGATAAATATGAGTTTTTCATAATACTACAGAATTTAGAAAGTGAAACACTAGAGTTATATAGTGATGAAGAAAATTACATTTTGTGTCGTGGCGATGTTAAATGGCCAACATGGATATGGACAAAAGATAATTTTGATAGTTCATTACTTAGAGAGATAGAAGAAGCAATAGATTTATATAGATTAGATGTTGATACCAGATTTACCTGTAAAAGGGAATTGTATGATTTACTCAAAAAAGATAATTATAAATTTTTAGGTGACTATTATTTTGAAATGAGCTATTTAGCATGTAACCAAACAGTTAAACCTAAAACTACAGATGGTAACATTGAATTAGTAACAGAAGATTTAGAAGATATACTATCAACATTTATTTATAATGAATCTAGAGAAATATCAGACACTAGAATTTTAACATTGGAAGAGGCAAGAGAAACATTCCGTAAAAGAACAAAAAGAAAAACATATTATATTTGGAAAAATAATAATAATAAAATAGTTGCTGAGGCGTTTTATATAGTAGCGGAGAATAATGATGAAATTTCAGGAGTATACACATTGCCAGAAGAAAGAGGAAAAGGATATGCAGCTAATTTAATTTATACCCTAACAAACAAAGTATTAGAAGAAGGAAATCATGCATCATTATATACGAATTATAATTATATTCCTTCAAATAAGGCTTATAAAAATGTTGGATATGTTACTGAAGATATTTTAATAAATTTTTCTTGTATAAAAAAGTAAAAATTAGGAGGTAAAACATGAATAAACAATTAATAAATATTAGAAAAGTTAATGAAAATGATGGCTATGACTGGACGAAATTAGTTAACAGAGTGTGGAGAGATGCCTACAAACATATTTTCCCGGAGGAAGTTTTTAGAGAAAAAGATAATAGTATAGATAAAAAAGTTGCTACATTTGCTGAAAGAATAAAAAATGATAATCAAAAAATCGCATACGTAGCTGAATCTGAAGGAAGAATAATTGGAATCATGTGTGGTAGCATAAATTCTGGATATGAATATTTTAAAAATGAATATGCAGATTTGACCGCATTATATATTGATCCTAATTATCAAGGGAAAGGAATTGGTTCCTCATTTAAAAAAATATTTGAAAATTGGGCAAGAGAAAATGGTGCTTCAAAATATGTTATAGGTGTTTTAAAAGATAATAGTAAAGCAAGAAAAATATATGAATCATGGGGAGGAAAGTTATCTGATGTTGAAGAGGATTTTATGAAACTTGACATCAAATATCCAGAAGTATTCTATACATATGACTTGTAGAAATAGAATAGTAGAGGTGAAAAAATGAAAAATGAAAAAATTATTTTTGAAAGTGAAAATATTTATTATATCCAAGTAAATGAACTATTAATAAATTTGGAATGAATAAGAGGAGAAGTATATGATAGGAATTAGTATAGCTGCAAAGAAAGAATGGGAAGCAGTATTAAATAAATTAGATAAAAAAATAGAAGATTGTAATCAATTTCCTTTTGGTGAATATTTTACAACTTCTTTATATGGTGAAGATTTAGTATTTTATAGGTGTGGTGTTAGAAAAATGAACTGTTCTGCATCTACACAATATATGATTGATCATTTTAATTTAAGTAAAGTTATAGTTATTGGTACATGTGCAGGTATAGATCCAAGTTATAAAAATTTAGATATTTTCTTTCCAAATAAATTAGTTCAATATGATTGTACGGTTAAAGAAACTGAACCATTAATAAAGGATTCGTTTACTGTTTGTCTAAATACTGAAAATATACCAAATATAAATACAGGTACTTTAGGAACAGCTGATAAACCTGTAGTTACATGGAAAGATTATCTAGAATTAAAAGAAAATGATATTACTATTGCAGATACTGAATCTTCAGCAATAGCATTTGTTTGTAAAGCTAATAATGTTGAGTGTGTAATAATTAAAGGAATATCTGATTATCCGACAAATGAAACTGAAACTAATAAAGAAGATTCTCATGAAGAACAGTTAAATACATTTTTAACAAATATTCCTATTATTATGAATAATATAATGGATAATTATTTAGAATTCGCAATTAAAACGAAATTTGAATATTCTAATTATATTCCGAATCAAACATCAATAAAAAGATAAATTTATTATATATAATAGATGATTTAAATAATATAGAAAATAATTAGGGTTTGTATGCACTAATAAAGATAAGGAAGTGAATAAAATGAACAATCTAATAATAGAAATTCCAAATATTAGTGATCAAGAAAAGATAAATGAATTAGCTGTTCAAGTACATGATTTACATGTGAAATGGCGAAATGATTTATT
>CAKPSO010000015.1 GCA_934183185.1 uncultured Bacilli bacterium
AGGATAGATCAAGGAATAATTAATGGAGAAAAGAAAAGAGCTAGAGCTGCTGGATTAAGAGAAGGACGTGAAGAAGGCTCAATACAAAAATCTAAAGAAATAGCCATTAATCTTCTAAAACAAAATCTATCAGTAGAAAATATTTCTGAAGCAACTGGATTATCAATTGATGAAATTAAAGAGCTTGCAAAAGCTCACAATCAGTAAAATTTCCCCAACCCCAGGCTTGACTTGGGGGGGGGGTAATTATGATACAATCATAGTAGTAAAACTATAGAAAGTAGTGACCTATTATGAAAAGAGAATATAAAGTAATTATGTTATTAATATTAGTAATATCGATAGTAGCATTGGTGCTAACATCATCATATGCTCTTTTTTCGTTTGAAGAAAAAGGAAAAGTAGAAAACAAACTAGTAACAGGAACTTATAAACCAGTAGTATATAAAGAAACAATATTAAATGGAACAGATCCAGTATTAAAAGATAACTTAGTACCAATAAAAATAGCTACTGATGGAGCAGTAAGTAAAGCAGATATAAGTAAAGAATGGTATAACTATGAAAATAAGGAATGGGCTAATGCCGTAATATTAAAAGATGAATCAATTACTTATAATAATGGAGATACTATACCAGAATCAAATATAGAATCATATTTTGTGTGGATACCTAGATACAAGTATCAAATATTTGATGAAGGAAACTATACAAGTTTAACTAGTATTCAAAATAAAGCTCAAACTATCAATATAGTGTTTGAAAATAAAGATACAACTCCATCAAATGGAACTACTAAAGGTACATGGTTAACCCATCCAGCATTTACCTCATTTGATTCAAATGGATTCTGGGTAGGAAAATTTGAGACAGGTTATTATGGAGCTACAAGTACTAGTGCCGCTCAAGTAAATAGTGTAGATACAAGTAAGATAATAATAAAACCTAATGTATATTCATGGAGAAATATAACTGTAGGTAATATGTTTAAGAATAGTTATGATTATAACCGTAATTTAGATTCACATATGATGAAAAATACTGAATGGGGTTGCGTTGCATACCTTCAACATTCAGTATATGGTAGTCAGGCAAGTGTCAGAGTAAATAATAATGAAGCCCTTATAACAGGATATGCAGCTACAGTTGAACCAACTAAAGGATATAGTTCATCAAGTATAGATGGTAATAGATATGAATCAACTTCTTTAGGTAAAGATGGAACATATACGATAAACTATCTAAATAATGATGCTAACGTAGCATCAACTACAGGAAATAGAAGTGGAGTATATGACATGTCAGGAGGATCTTGGGAATACACAATGGGCTACACAACAGGAAGTTCTATAGGGATAGGAGGAAGTAGTGGAATAACCAATTTGTATTCTAATTTCTTTAGTAATAGTACCTATACAAAATATTGGGATAAGTATATATCAACTTCATCCAAGAATTATAGTAGTAGAATTTTAGGAGATGCAACCGGAGAGATGGGACCGTTTGGATATGAAATGGATATGGATAATCACTCACGATCTAAATCTAGCTGGTATAAAGATTATGCTGATAATGTATATTCAGATATACCATGGTTTATACGTAGTGGTAATTGGAGTCATGGTATTAGTGCTGGAATATTTGCATTTAATTATCATACAGGGGCAGCTGCTACTTTTTTGTCTTATCGTATTGTCTTAACTCCATCAAAATAATTAAAAAATATAAATTTTTATACTTTTAATAAATTGAGGTAAATAAAATAACTGAATTTCAAATTTTGTCTAGGGCAATTTTTGAAATTCAGTTATTTTTTTATGAGAAAATTAAATTTTATTGATTTGCACATTTATTTTTAATATGCTAAAGTGTACACTGAGAAGGGATAATAGGTTATTTTTAATATTTGTATTATACTCCAATAAGTGTAGGTCATGTTCGTGTATTTAATAAACCTTTCTTCTTTTTCTATTCTCCCTTCTTACATTTTATTTAGTTGAAAGATATCAAATGGTGTCTTTTTTTCTTTAACTATAAATAAAATTATATAGAGGTGGAAAGCATATGAGTCTAATACCTAATGTATCAGCTAAAACTTTTTCATTTAGTGCTGTTATAGTAGGTTATCTTTTAATAGATGATATGACAGCTAATGAACAAAATGCCTTAGGAAACTGGCTAATGCTAGTAGCTCAAGTGTTATCAACAAATGCTTTCTATAAACAAGTGCAACAAGAAAGAGGAATAACTAATAATAAAGGCTTTAATCCAAGCAACCAAGAAACCATAGATATGTTAGAAAAGATGATTAATGCCCTAATAGAAGAGGTAAATGAATTAAAGAAGAATATTATTTAAATAGAGATATGCACTTTGGCATAAATATTATTAACCCAATTATGCTAGCAGCAATAGCTTGAACTAAAACCGCTCCAGCAGCTGAATCCTTAATTATTTTAGCTTTATCATTTATCTCTGGCATTACCAAATCTACTACTGTTTCAATAGCAGTATTAATCATTTCACTACCAATTACTAAAGCAAATAATATAATACAGGTAAACCACTCTATAGTATTTATTTTAAAAACAATACCCAATATAATAACTAATATCATCATCATAATATGTATTTTCATATTACGTTCTTTTTTTATTACAGTTCCAATTCCTTGAAAAGCATACTTAAAACTACTAATTAAATTTTTATTTTTCATAATCTTTACTCCTAAATATAATTTTATTAACTAAATTAATATAAATAACTAAATATGATATTGATAATAAGAAACCAGCAACAACATCACTTGTATAATGAACTCCAAGATATATTCTACTAATTCCAATTAATAGAATAAGAATACTTAAAACACTAATTAAAGAATACTTTAAATATTTGTTACTAACATATTTATAAATTAAATATATTAAATAACCATAAAATGCCATACTAATCATAGAATGCCCAGACGGAAAACTATATCCTGTTTCATTTATTATTGTATATTCTGTCGGCCTAGGTCTTTGAACAATATATTTAAATAGTTGATTCAATATAGTTATTATTACTAAATTACTTATAATAGAACATCCAACTTTTTTATTCTTAATTCCGATAATTAATATAATAGTTATAGGTATTATAAATATTATTCCTCCAAAATTAGTAATAAATTTAGCTATTGGTGTAGCAAGATCAGATATTAAATAGGTTGATACTAAATGATAACCAATAATATCACCCTCCATTATTTCTTTTTTAAATACATCTTCTGTTAATTCTAATACTCCAATTAAACATATAAATATAAGTATTATCTGATAATTCTTTTTTATAAACTGTATTATCTTTTCCATATATACTCCTTAATATATTATCCATAAATATTATACTATATAATTATTAATTTATAAAAGCCTTAAATTACTATAATAACTCCACACACTTTAAATATTAATATAAAAAAACACTAGACTACTTAATCTAGTGTTCTTAATAACTATTTGGTACGGACAAATAGTATATCCGAAACTTTAGGAATAGTTGATAAACAACTAATCACTAGATACATTTTACCATAGATATAGTTTATTTCAACATTTTTTAGTAAAATTTGTATAACTTTTTTAATCTTTTACAATTGGAAAATATTTCTCATAATCATTATAATTTGTTAAGTAATCTAAAAATTTTGGTAAATTTCCTTTATCTCCATTATATCCAATTTCTTTTTCTAAAATTTCACTGAACATATAATATTTGTTTTTTTGCAATTCAGTATTAATCTTATTATTAGTTTCATCACTAGATTTATCTTCATCAAATAATAAAACTACATCAATTTCTAAATCTTTAAATATCTCAATAAACGGAAAATAATGTGGTTTACCATAGCAAGGGAATATACTATATTGTTCAAATTGTTTTCCAGCTTTATTTAATACTTTCTTTAAAAATAATTGATCATTTATACCTTCAACTATATATACTTTAGTTGAAAAAAGTGCATTCATAAATTCTTTTTTATGAATCTCTAATATATTATTTTTTAGTTTTACTTCATTATAATATGTTTTTGAATTTGAATATAGATTTTCTATATTAATCGTACTAGGCAAGGAGTTTGCTGCTTTTTTGAAATTTATTATTTTAGGTCCTTTGTATTCGAAATCATTAAAAATATATAAATTATCAAAATCAATGTTTAACATATTTAATAATTCAGGTGAATGAGTTGCTATATGCACATCTTTAGTCTCACTTAATTTATTTATTAGATTTGCAGTTATATTAAGCATAGATGGATGAGAATGATTTTCAGGTTCATCTAAAAGTATAAATTGTTTATTACTTTTTTCAATTAATCTAAGCAAAAAATGTAATTTTTGACCACTTCCCATACTTGCTTTTAAATCATCAGCATTTATTTTTACTAGTTTTTTATATTCTCTGGTTTTTTGTGGTGCAATAACATTCTTCGTTCTTTTATGAGAATTTAAATTTAATGTTTCATCCATTAATTCATTGTACATATCTGAATTATCTTTAATAAGAGTATCTAGTTTGTTTTCAAATTGTTTCTGTATACTTGTTAATTCATCATCAACTAGCAACTCAGTTATGATATAATCCATTAAAAAGGAATTGTTAAGAGTATCTTTCATTTCATCAGCAAAAACTAATTCTGATCCTAACTAATAACATCTTTTCTATCATTATCTTCATCAAATAATGATTTTTTAATTCTTTCTAGTTCGTAAGTTTTTCCATACCCGTTTGGTCCAATAAATATTTTTAACATAATTCACTCCTAACTACTAAAAAAGAGCATAGTAATCCTTATTTGTATTAATAAGTCTTTACTAGCCCTTATTTTTTTATTATCTATTTTTATTAAACATTCTTTTCGCTAATCTTTTTATTCCTTTAGATTCTTCTTTTGGTTGTTCTTTTTTTTGATACACCTTCAACTGTCCAATATGAATGTTCTTCGCCATCTTCATCGACATAAGTTTTTAAAACATATTCCCATTTTTCACCATTAGTGTAATCTCTATGAATTATTTCATCAATTTGTTCTGCAGATAATGTAAGGCCTAATTCTTTATTAAATTCATTTATAAATCTTTTTGCTCTTTCATATCCTCTTTCAGGAATAGTATTTCTTGAATATAATAATTTAAGTGCAACTAATTGTAAAATTCTATGTCTTAATTCCATATCACGATTATGATCATAAACACACTCTTTTAATTCGGTAAAATCTAATTCATCAATATATTTTTTATTAAAAATTGATAATAATTCATCTAAATTTATATTTTCATCATTATCTATGTATTCTTCTAACTCATAGTCTTTTGATACTTCACCAGTCATATGATCAGCATGAAGTAAAAAATATGATGCTTTACCAAGCAATGGATTACATTCTTCTTCATTTTTTCTATCTATTCTCATAAATATTTGAACTTTCCAGTCAACTTCTTTACCATTTTTATAAATTGGATGTTGTCCCCAACCTTTTGCTCTATATCCACATTCCATTAAACATAATTGATTATGTGGTAATCTTAGTAATTGTCTAATATTCATTACATCAGAAATTCTCTTAATATCTTGAAAGTTCATATGTCTAGTTCCTTCAAAATATTCTAATTCTCTTTCAGGATACTTGATTTCATACCAATTAACAATATTATTAATTAATTCTTGTAATTCTTCTGTTTCCATAAAACAATGATAACCATCTTTTATTGAGGCTTTTAACCAATTTAAAAAATCTTTATTTTTTTCTATTTCATAATCTTTTGTGTCTTGTTCATAAAATCTTTCTGTTTGTGCAATAGTCATTACAAAACCTCCCTTTGTCTAGTCACTTATTATATCATACTTTTTTTCTATTTGAACCATTATTTTACTAATTATCTTTCAAAATCATCTTTTTCTTTACTTAAATCTAATTCTTCGATATCGTCTTCAGCTAAAACATTATCTTCATACATATCATTAACAACATCAATATATTCATCATCTTTATCATACCAACTATGAAGTTTATCATGTAAGAAAGATATTAATTTATTGAATTTATCTTCCCAATAATCCAGTGTATTTTTTAAATCGTGAATTTTAGATTTTAAAAATGATATTTCATTATCTTTTTCATTAATTGTATCGTTTAAGGTCTTAACTCTTAAATTAAGTGCTTCATTATTTTCAGTAAGAGTTTTAATCTTATTATTTTTATCTTTTAATTGTTCGTGAGCATTAACTAATGTATTAGATAGAGTTTGAATTTTATCATATTCTTTGCTAGTATTATCTACTTGTTCGATAAAGTCGATAAAAGAATCTTTATCTTCTTTTGATAAAATATAATTATCTTTATTTAATTTAGATGTCTTTAATTTATAAATTTTATCTTTTATGTCTTTAGAGTTCTGTTTCAACTCTGAAGATTTTTTGCTTGCTTGTTTTAAGTTTTCAGTATTCTTTTCAATTTGTTTCTTCATCTCAATATAATTATCCATATCAGATATATTCTTCTTCTGTAAATATTGAATCAATATCTGCTTTTCTAATTCTATCTTTTTTATTATTTAATGATTTTAATTCTTTTTCATATTCTTGTTTTGGATTATCTAATTTGGACTTTAATACTGGTAAGAAAAATTCATTAACAACATTATCATATTCTAATATATCTGATAGTAGTGTTTTAACCGAATTTTCAATAGGTAATTCTTCTTTAATAATATTTACCATAATACCATCCTTTCTTTTTAAAGTAGGATAGTTTTCTAAAACACAAAAAAACTAATCCATTTCTGAATTAGTTATTTATCAAACTCAAACATAAAAGTTCGAGCAGAATTCCTCTTGGTAGCGAGAGGGGGGATCGAACCCTCGACCTTTCGGGTATGAACCGAACGCTCTAGCCAGCTGAGCTACCTCGCCATGTCAATCAAACATCATTATTGTATCAAATTAAAATTTATTATGCAATACCTTTTTTATAAAAAATCTTCTATTTTTATTTTGGTTTTTTTTCATATATGTTATACTAATAACAGTAAGGTAGGTGCAATTATGAAAATAAAGAAATATTTAGTACTAGTATTTTTTATGGCATTATTTTTAATTCCTAATAAAGTATGGGGATTAAACGAAGTAAATATTTATTTTTTCTATAGTGATGAATGTAATATATGTAGTCAGGAAAAAGCTTATTTAGAAGCTTTAAAAGAAAGATATTTTAATATTAGAGTATATTCTTATGCTATAGCTTCAGATGCTAATTATAATTTAATGAAACAAGCTAAGGAATTATACAATGTAAATGAAAGTGGTGTTCCATTTACAGTCATAGGAGATACTCCATTTATTGGATTCTCTCAAAGTAAGAAATGTAATATGGAAAAGAAAATTTATGAATATTCATATAATAATTATGAAAATAAATTTGGTACTAAATTACTAACTATTGGATATCGTACTGATTTAACGGGTGATGTTAAAAATTACTACGAAGATAGTAATTACGTTATTGAAGAAAATGGTACTACTAACACAACCACAAATCAAACTAAAACAGAAACATCTATTTGGAGTGATCCTAAATATAAAGCTAGTATTATTTTAGTATCTGGAGGATTAATAATTGGTATTATAGTACTTATTATTACTCTAATTGAAAGGAAAAGAAGAATATGGTAGCTTTAATTGTAACAGGTTTTATAATATTAATTATAGTTATTGTAGCATGTATATTTATGCTAACTAAATTATCTAAACAAGAAAATGAGTACATGGAAGTATCTAATAAATATTTAAAGAATATTGGTAAAGATTATACTAAAGATCAGTTTGCTTCTTGGGCTTTTCAATTCTATAATCAAATAATATTAAGTGTCCAACATGAAAATTATGAATATTTAAGAGATGTATTAGCAGATGATTTATATAATAATTATTTAATTAGTATAAAAAATGCTAAAGATAGAAATGTAAAAAACATAGTTGAAGATATGAAACCAATATTTACTAAATTAGTTAGTTTAGTAATAAAAGATGATTTAGAAATAGCTAAAGTATGGGTTAAAGTATCATACTTAGAATATACTATGGATATTACTCCTAGTACAGAAGAAAATCCTATTAAGGATAGAATTATCATGGGTAGCAAGGATCATAAACTAGAAAAAGAATATATGTTAACACTAGTAAAGGGTAGAACGGAAAAAGAAAGTGTTGCTTGTCCTAACTGTGGTTTTGTTACTCATATTGTTTCTCAAAATACCTGTAGTAGATGTGGAGCTGTAGTAGTAAATAGAAGATATCACTGGGTATTAATTGGTAAAGAAGAAATTAGAACTCATAGATAAAACTAAAAAGACATCAATGCGATGTCTTTTAATATAGTTCACTTTTTAATAACTCAATATTATAATTCATTAAAGTCATATAATCTTCTTTATTATCTCTCTCAGTATCAGTAATATTATCTAATCTCTTAAAAGTTAAAGTATTAATACCTGTATCATTTACTATTTGATTAAATATATCACTATTAGTAGTTTTATCTAATATAAATAAATGATTTATTTCTCCATTTTTAATCTTATTTTTAATATCAGTAACTGTTTTATCAGATATACTATTAGTACTATCATCTAGTGAAATAACTGTAAATCCATATTTTTCCAAATATTTTAAACTATCATTATTAACAACAATTACTTTTCTAGTAGCATTTTCAGCTGTTAACTTTATATCAGCATCTAATTCTGATAAAGATACTTTTAACTTTTCATAATTATTAGATATTTGTTTCTTTAAATAATTATTAGTAATATATTCATTTAAACCATTCTTAATATTTTGAGCTATCATAAGTAAGTTAGATGGATTTAACCATAATTCTTCTTCTCCATAAGTAGTTTCCATTCCATTAGTTGCATCTATTATTAACATATTTTTATTATAACTTAATAAGTCTTTAGCCAAATCTTTATCATTATTTAAACTATTATAAATAAATAATTCTTTCTTACTATAATCCTTTATAACTTTATTACTTATCTTATAAGAAGTAATATCAGTTCCATCAGGATAGATAGAAGTAACCAAAGAATGATCGCCATAAAGTATATTAGTAACATATTCATATGGGTAAGCAGTAGTAACTATCTCAATACCCTCTAAGTTATCTTTCTTAAAACATCCAGTAGTTAATACTATAAGTAATAATGAAATTAATAATAATTTTATTCTTTTCATGATTTTTTCTCCTTTACTGGTACAGGGTCATAACCACTAGTTCCATGTGGATTACATCTTAATATTCTCTTGATTGCTAGACAAGTACCCTTAATACTACCAAATTTGCTTATTGCTTCTATTGCGTAATTAGAACAAGTGGGAATATGTCTACAACTACTATGCCATGAAGTAGGAGTCATTTGGTATATTTTTATCATTCCTATTAAGAAGTATTTCATCCTATCACCATGTGTTTATTTTACTATTTTTTTATTATTTTGACAACTAGTATTGATATATGAAATTTATTCACATGACAAAAAGCGACATTTTTCTTGCAATTTTATGATTTTTGTGGTATCCTATAGCTACTTTTTCAGAAGTGGGGTATTGGTATGAATGATAGCAGTATGGGAGTATTTATAAACCAAGACCATATTAGTGATAGAGGTAAGATTAGTACTATGTTTTATCATCTAATTAAAAGATGCTTTGATATAGGAATATCACTAATAAGCTTAGTTTTACTACTACCAGTATTTATAATTATAGGAATTATTATAAAGATTGATTCTAGAGGACCTATATTTTATAGACATAAGAGATTAGGTAAGAATAAAGAGTATATATATCTATATAAATTTAGAAGTATGTATTCTGACTCTAAAGAAAGATTAGAGGAAATGTTAAAAGATCCTAAGATAAAAAAAGAATGGGAAGAAAATTATAAGTTAGATAATGATCCTAGAATTACTAAGATTGGTAAGTTTTTAAGAAGTTCTTCACTAGATGAACTACCACAACTATTAAATATATTATCTGGTGATATGAGTATAGTTGGACCAAGACCTATTATAGATTCTGAAATAGAAAAGTATAAAGATAATAGAGATTTACTATTAAGTGTAACTCCAGGTTTAACTGGATGGTGGGCATGTAATGGTAGAAGTTGTACAAGCTATGATGAAAGAATGAATTTAGAATTATACTACGTAAGACATTGTAGTATTGGATTAGATATAAAAATAATAGTAAAGACTTTTATTTCTGTTATAAAAAGGGATGGGGCTAAGTAATATGGATGTTGTTTTAAAAAATACTGATTGGAATAGTAAAAAAGACAGTGATAGTTTATATAACATGATGACTAATGAAGAAGGTATTAGAGATATATTTTTCGGTAGATTTGACAGATTTATAACTGCAAGTATTTCCTGGTTAATAAAAGCAAATGATGAAAATGTTGGTTTTATTAATTTAGTAGTAGAGAAAGCAAATTATAATTTTCTATTCTTAGATATGGGAATTATTAAGGCTTATCGTGGTAAGGGCTATGGTAAGAAATTCTTAAAAGAAGTACAAGAAATTGTAGAAAAAGAAAAAGATTTACCATATGTCTTAATGGAAACTAAAAAAGATAATGTTAGTGCTAATGAAATTAGTAAAAGCGTAGGGTGTTACTTAACTTCTTTCGGTGATAGAAATATCTATTTATTACAGAAGTTTAAGTTACAGGAATTTATTGATACTGATCAAATGGAAAAATTAGCTAAGCATTATGAAAAGGGAAATAATAAAGCTTCTATTATAAAAGAATATTTATAAAAGTAAAAAGATAAAAAGAAAATAAAAAGGGTACCATAAATAAAACAGTAGACTATATACAAAGGGTGTACCATGTGTGTAGTCTTTTTTGTTGGAAGGGGGATATTATGAAACCATTAATATCAATAATAGTTCCAGTATATAATTGTGAAAAATATATTTCAAAATTAGTAGATTCTATCAATAATCAGACCTATCAGAATTTTGAATTATTTCTAATAGATGATGGTTCAACAGATAATACTAGTTTAGTGTTACAGAAACTTAAGAGTTCTAATGAAAGAATAAAGGTAATCTTCAAGAAGAATTCAGGAGTTTCTGATACAAGAAATTACGGATTAAAAATTGCAAATGGAAAGTATATTATCTTTTTAGATGCTGATGATTATGTTGAAAAAAATTATTTAGAAGATATGATGAATATTATGAATAAATATAAACCTGAACTTATAATACAGGGTTATTATTCAGAAACTGATACTTTAAAAAATTACAAACTTGATACTATTAGTATGAAGGAAAAGTATTATAACAATAAAGCTTCTATTAAAGAAGATCTTGTTGAAATGTGGGATAGACATTTATTGTATAATATCTGGAATAAAGTATATGTAAAAAAAATAATAGATGATAATAATATTAAATTTCCTGAATATAACTGGGGAGAAGATATAGAATTTAATCGTTTGTATTTGTTAAATATTAATACGGCTTATAACACTAGTAATTGCTACTACCATTATATTAGAGAAAGAAATGGTGCTGTAACTAATAAATATCAAACAAACTTATTCGAAATTAGAAAGAAAGAATTTTATGAATTTAATGAGTACTTTGAAAAATGGCATATTTCTAAAAATAATTATTATGAATTTTCTTGTAGAAGATATATTGAAAGAGTACTTGGATGTATAGAAAATATATATTCTTCTGATAGTAATTTTAAAAATAGATATCAATTAATAAAAAATATTATAAATGATCCACTTACGAGAGAAACTATTCAATATATTAAGCCAAAAAGCAAAAAAATAAAAATTATGATTATACCGATTCGATTAAAGCTAATTTTGACGACAATGTTAATGGGTAAAATTATAAATATCATAAAAAGTAAATATCCTGATATTTTTAATAAATTAAAAAATAAAAGATAAGTATTAAGAATGGAGAAATGATTATATGAAAGCAAAAATAGATTTATCAATTGTAGTACCATGTTATAATTGTGCTAAATTTATTGATAGAACTGTAAAATCAATAATAGATAATTCTTATGATGAAACAGAAATAATCTTAATAAATGATGGCTCAATAGATAATACTAAGGAAAAACTTATAAATTTATCAAAAAAGTACAAGAATATTACAGTGATTGATAAAGAAAATAGTGGGGTTTCTGATACAAGAAACTATGGTATAGATATAGCTAAGGGTAAATATATAGGATTTGTTGATAGTGATGATATTATAGTTAATAATATTTATAAAAAAGTAATGGATATAATGAAGAGGGAAAACCCTGATGTAGTTTGCTTTATTGTTAATGAAATGATAGATAATAAAATATATAATTCACGATTAAGTTATAAAAATGGTAGCTATGATTCTGAATATATATTACGTGAATATTTAAAAAATAATATATCAATATCAGTATGTGATAAGGTATATAAAAATGAATTAGTAAAAAATAATAAGTTTAGCACTAAAATAAAGTTTAGTGAGGATATTTTATTTTGTGTGGAATTATTTCAAAAACCATGCCAAGTATATTTATTGAATGAAGTTGGATATTTATACGTACAAAATGCTAATTCTATGGTTCATACTGTTTCGAAAAGTCAACTTCAAACTGCTAAAATAGGTGATATGCTTAATTTTAATAATAAAAAATTATCAAAAGAATATAATTATTTTATTGCTTATTGTATGGCAAGATGTATTCATCATTTATCTTATAATTATAATAAAAAAAATAAAGATGAAATCTATAAATATTTTAAAGAAATATATGATAAAGACAAAGTTAACATATTAATTAAAAGTAAATATTCTAGTACTTCTAATAAATTAGAGTTTTCATTATTAAAAATATTTGGAATAAAATTTCATTTAAATATGTTCTTTACATATAGATATGTCAGAAATATATTGCGAAAAAGCAAATTAAAGGAGAATTGTTATTATGAAGTTTATGAAAAAAGTAATGACTAATCTTAAATATATTAGATTAATGGATTTAATAAAAATATTAATCTTTTTTGTAGCGTTTCCATGTTCAATTGTTGTTAAATTATATAATAAGCTTTTTAATAAAAGAATTTGGTTAATAAGTGAATCGGAAACTACGGCTAGAGATAATGGCTTATATTTGTTTTTGTACATGATGAACAATAATCTAGATAATGGTTTATATTATGTTATTGATAAAAAATGTGACGATTATTCAAAACTAAAAAAATATAATAATGTTATACAGTTTGGTAGTTTAAAACATTGGATATATTATTTAGCAGCTGATAGACAAATTAGTAGTCAGAAAGATTCTAATCCATTGCCTTTTTTCTTTTATGTATTGCATATTTATTTAAATTTATTTAATCATCGAGTATTTTTACAACATGGTATTACTAAAGATGACTCTGAATGGTTATACTATAAAAATACAAAATTTAAGATGTTTATATGCGGAGCTAAAGAAGAGTATGAATTTATAAAAGAAAAGTTTGGATATCCTGAAGATAATTTAAAATATACTGGTTTTGCTAGATTTGATAATTTAAATAATACTAAATATGATAATAAGAAAATATTAATTATGCCAACTTGGCGAAATTGGTTAGGAAGAGAAACTAATGGTTTAAGTAAAGTAGAAATTTTCGAAAACTCAACATATTATAAAAGCTGGATGAAAGTAATAAATGATAAAAAACTTAGTGATTACTTAGTGAATAATGATATAATAGCTTACTTTTATCCTCATGCAGGTATATTAAAATATGCAGATAGCTTTAAGTCATTAAAAAATATAGAAATAGTTAAAAATACTAATCTTGATATTCAAAAAGTATTAATTGAATCAGCTTTGATGATCACAGATTATTCAAGTGTTTACATGGATTTTGCATATATGAAAAAACCAATTATTTATTATCAATTTGATATTGATGAATACAGAAAAAAGCAATATTCTGAAGGCTATTTCAATTATGAGGATGATGGTTTTGGTCCGGTAGTTAAATCTTGTAGTCGACTTGTAGATGAAATAATCAAATCTATAGATAATAATTATATTTTAGAACCTAAATATTTAAAAAGAATGACTGATTTTTTCGAATTAAAAGATGATCAAAATTGTAAAAGAATTTATGATGTTATTGAAGGAATGAAGTAAAATGAAAAAGTTAAATATTAATCAATTAATTTTTTATTTATCGTATTCTTTATTTTTGTTTTGTTATACATTTAATAATGTGACGTTTTTACAAAGGTATATTAGTTATATAGATTTATTTTCTTTATTTTTATTATTTATTTCTATACTTCTTAAATCTAAAACTTATGAAAGAAAGGCCTTTATTACAATAGTTTTAATTGGCGGTATTTTATTAATATCTTCATTCTTTTCAAAGGATTTAATGCTTGTTAGAATATTTTTATTCATAGTTGCTATGAAAGAAATGAATTTTAAAAAGGTTATTAGGTATGATTTTTATATTAGAATAATTTTTACTATTATTGTTTTATTACTTTATAAATTAGGGTTAACTAATACCCTAGAATTTTATAGAGATGGTGTTATTAGAAATACATTGGGATTTATTCATCCTAATACTTTTAGTGTTATGGTCTATACAATAGTGATGGAATATATATTTATATATGTTAGTAAGTTTAAACTTCGTACCTTTTTATTATTATTGTTAGCATTCATTTTTATTGATAAGGTATCGGATTCTAGAACTGGAGAATTGTCACTTATTGTTTTTATGATAATGGTATTATTAGATAATGTAAGTACAAAGACAAAAAAAGTGGCCTTTAAAATTACTAAATATGTACCACTTATTATGATTTTAATTAGTTTTATTATGATTTACTTGTATAAAAATAATGTTGTTCAAATTCAAAAATTAAATCTGATATTATCTGGTAGAATTCATTATGGACAAGCGTTTTTAGATACATATGGTATAAAATTATTTGGACAAGAAGTAAAAATGTTTGAATTAATCTATTCTAGTATAAATAATTTATCGTCTTGGGTATTAGATAATTCATATTTATTATTATTGATTAGATATGGATTGTTATGTACAATTATTTTTTATAAAGCTATAGTAGATTCTATAAAAGTAATAAAAAACGAGTATAGCAATTCATATTTAATTTATATAGTTCTTACATACTTGATAATGGGAGCATTTGAAACTTCATTAATAAAGTTACAATACAATCCTTTTATATTAATATTGGGCTATATAATATATAGTAATAGAGTGGGGGATTTATATGAAAAATAATGACTTAGTAACAATTATTGTACCAGTTTATAATACTCCACAAAAACAATTGCTTAATTGTATTAATCATTTATTAAGCCAAACATATGAAAATTTAGAAATATTAATAATAGATGATGGTTCAGTTGAAAAAACTAAAAGGTATTGTGATAAATTAAGTAAACTAGATAGTAGAATTATAGTTTATCACCAACAAAATAATGGCCCTTCTTCTGCTAGAAATAGGGGTATCAATATGGCAAATGGAAGATATTATTGTTTTTGTGATGCTGATGATTGGTATGAAACTAATTATGTAGAAGTTATGTATAATGCTATAAAAAAAGATAATTGTGATATAGTAAGATGTAGCTATAGTAAAGTATTTGATAACAATAAAAAAATAAAAGTAAATACGAAATTAGTTGATGTGCCATCTAAGAAAATAATAAAAAAATTTTTATGCCCAACAGATAATGATGTAACTTATGTTACATTATTGATGATAAAAAATAATAAGAAAAAAAGGATATATTTCAATGAAAATTTAAAATACATGGAAGATTTAGTTTTTTATATTGAAAATCTATTGGTAGGGAATAAACTTAATTTTATTGATGACAACCTATATAATCATTCTTTTAATGATTTTAGTATAACTAATTCCTTTAGAAGTAATGAAAAATTAGATAAGATTTTAATTACTAGAACTGAATTAGAAAAAATATTAAATAAGTATGAAAATGATAACTTGTTGGCGTATTTTGATTGCCATATTATTAGATTAGTATTGTGGAATCTTGATACTCAATGTATAAAAATGAAAAATTATAAAAAGTTTTCTGAACAATTTGATTCAATTTATGATAAAATCATTGAACAAATTAATCTTAAAAATATTAATACTGATTTATTAGGTAAGATAAGTAATGCTCAAGTATATTTATTTATCAATCATTATAAAAGATTATTATTTTTACTAAATATATTAAAAAATAAAATAAAAAAGGTTAAGGATAGAATATGAAAAATATTGATTTATCTATTATAGTTCCTATATATAATTGTGAGAAATACATAGCTGAATGTATAGAATCTATTATTTTAGAAAAAAATGTAAAATTTGAACTAATATTAATTAATGATGGTTCAAAAGATAATTCTGGTGAAATATGTGATTTTTATCAAAAAAAGGATAAGAGAATAAAAGTTATTCATCAAAAAAATAGTGGGGTTTCTGAAGCTAGAAATAATGGCATTAAAAATGCTAATTCTAAGTACATAATGTTTGTTGATGCTGATGATACTATGAGTAATGACTGGGGACTTAAAATCAAGTCTGTTTTGAAAGAGAATTATGATATAGTTTTCTTTCAGAATAAATTTCAAAGTACTAATTTAGATAAAACTAATATTATTTTAAATATATTGAAAATAGATAAATTTGATGGGTGGAGTTTTTCTAATCCATGGTCTAAAATTTTTAAAACAGAATTTATAAAAGAAAATAATATTTTATTTGATAAAAAAATTATAAATGGTGAGGATATGCTTTTTAACATAGAAGCAATTACTAAAGCTAAAAAAATTAATATATCTGACCAAAATATCTATTTTTATAGAATTAGTGATGGACAAGTAACTAAGAATTTTAATGAGAAATTAATAGAGTCAGATTTGAACTTTCATAAAAAATTGAAAAAATTATTAGGTGATACTGTGATAGGTAAAGATAAAATCAATACTATTTTAGAAAAGTGTAAAAAAAATGGTATATATATGATTTTAAAACGTATGTGTAGTTTTAAAAATTATAATTATGTAAAGAACAATATAGATTTTGTTAATAATAAAGAGTATGATAGTATCTCATTAGAAAAAAGCAAAAAGGATTCAATAATTTCTATGGCTCGCAAACAACAGATATTATTGATATATATATATTTTAATATTATAAAATTTATAAAAAAAATTAAAATAAGCGAAACTTATAAAATAGAAGTATAGAGGTGATAATTATGGCTAAAAAAGTGGGAATAATTACTTTCCATAATTCTTATAATTGTGGTTCAATGTTAGAATCATATGCCATTGAAAAACATTTATTAAATAAGGGTATTAACTGTGAAATAATAGATTTTTCTAGTGATAAACAAAAAGAGTTATATTCTGTTTTTTTTAAAAATACATCTTTAAGAAATATTATCAAAAATATAGTGATATTTCCATTAAGCAGAAGAATTAAAAATAACAATAAATTGTATGAACAATTTAAAAACGATAATATGATATTGTCTAAGAAATATAATACTGGCGATAAAATTGATGATAAGTATATTGTTACAGTTGCAGGTAGTGATCAAATATGGAATATTGATATAAAAGATAGTGATGACAATTATTTTCTTCCATGGGCTAAAAAATCTAGAAAAGTAGCATATGCACCTAGTTTTGGAGCAAAACGTATAGAAAATTATACTACTGATTCATCAAAATATTATACTTTTTTATCAGCTTTTGATGCTTTATCAATCAGAGAAAATAATGGTCAAAAATGGTTAGAGGAGTTTGTAGAAAAAAAGGTACCGGTTTTAATTGATCCAACTCTATTATTAAATAAAGGAGATTATGAGCTAATAGAGGATAATGAATATGATATTCCTAAAAAAGATTATATATTTTTTTACTGTCCAAAATTTAATAAAGAAATATGCAAATTGGTAAAAAGTATATCACAAAAATATAATCTTCCAGTTATAGTTTGGAGTACTAAGTCTTATTGCTTGAAGTTTGGTTATTTGTATGGATTTAATCTTATAAAAAAAGAATCACCAAGTATTTATTTAAAAATGATTAAAAATGCTAAATTAGTAATTACTACATCTTTTCATGGTACTATTTTTTCTACTATTTATAGAAAGAATTTTTGGGTAATAAAAAATGGAGAAATGTATGGTGATGATGATAGGGTTATTACTCTTGTAAATCAATTACATATATCAGATAGATTAATTGAGAGCACCTTTAAAGAAAAATTTAATTATGTTAAGGATGTTAATTATAAAGAATATGATAAGGAATTGCCAAAATTACAAAAAAAAGCTAATGATTTTATTGATGAAAATATAGGTGATTATTATGAAAAGGGAAAATAAAAATTTTATATATAATGTAATATACCAATTGTTTTCATTTATTATACCGTTAATTACTGCTCCATATATTGCACGTACTCTTGGGGCTAATAATATTGGAATTTATTCTTATACTTATTCTATTGTTAATTATTTTATGTTAGCCACAATGCTTGGTATTAATAACTATGGTTCAACTAGTATAGCTAAAGTTTCTAGTGATAAAGAATTAGCATCGAAAAAGTTTTTCTCTATTTATTACTTACAATTGATGGTTGGTATATTAATGTTAGTAACATATAATTTACTTAATATTTTTGTAATTAAACAATATAATACTATATTATTTATAGATAATATATTTTTAATTTCAGCAATTATAGATATAAATTGGTTTTATTTTGGTATAGAAAAATTTAAGGTTACTATTACTAGAAATATAATAATTAAATTATTTAGTTTGATTTTAATATTTCTTTTTGTTAAAGGAAATAATGGTTTAATTTATTATGTTATTATTATGAATTTGGCTAATTTGTTAAGTCAATTATATTTATGGCTACATTTAAGAAAAGAAGTTATTATTGTAAAAGTAACATTTAAAGAAATCTTTTCTAATTTAAAAAGATGTTTAGTACTATTTATTCCAGTTATTGCGTATAGTATATATCGTGTAATGGATAAAACAATGCTTGGTTATTTTTCTGGTACTTTGGAGTTAGGTTACTATGAAAATGCTGAAAAAATTATTAGTATTCCTATAAGTATAGTAACTGCATTAGGTACTGTTATGTTACCAAATATTTCAAAGACAATAAATGATAAAGAAAAATTTATGAAAAAGG
Source organism: uncultured Bacilli bacterium (assembly GCA_934183185.1). Taxonomy (GTDB): domain Bacteria; phylum Bacillota_I; class Bacilli_A; order RF39; family UBA660; genus Alloscybalousia. Next base: position 19,354 of record CAKPSO010000015.1, read on the forward strand.
TATATAGCTCATTTGAATTATGCTTCTTTTTAGTTATACCTATGTTTTTTGGATTAATAGCAATAGGTAAAGATTTTTCTATAATCTTCTATGGTGATAGTTTTGAAAAAACAGGTTATATTGTTAGATTGTTAGCTCCAACTTTTGTTTTTTCAGCAATAGCTAATGTAATTAGGACAAATTATTTAATACCTCTGGCTAAGGATAAAACATATGTGACTTCTACTATATTAGGGGCAATTATTAATTTTATTTTTAATATTATATTGATTCCTAAATTTGGAAGTTATGGAGCATGTGTTGGAACAATTTTAGCTGAGTTTGTAGTTATGATTTATCAAATATTTAGCGTAAGAAATGATATTGATTTTAAAATGGTATTTAAGTTGTTGCTTAAATATATGCTTACTGGTATTATTATGCTTATAGTTATTATGGTAGTAGCAGAATTTATTAATTCTATGATACTTAGATTATTAGCACAAGTATTTATAGGGGCAATAGTATATTTTATTTTCAATTATAATTATATAACTTATGATTTTTTAGGTAAAAATAAAAAAAGTTTAACCAAGTAGAATATTTGGTGCTATAATAATCATACTCTTATTAAAAGATATAGATATAGAAGAAGGGAAAAACATGAATAAAGAAAAACTTAAATTATTAAAAAACAAGCTATTGCTATTATCATTAATGAGTATGTTAGGAGTTAATATAACTGGATGCAATAAAGATAAAGAAACTATTGATACTAGTAGTATTACTATTACAGATGATGAATTAAAAAATGATTATGTATATGCTAATAATGAAGAAGATAATCAAGAAATAGCTGAAATTAAGAAAGAAAAATTAGCAGATACAAAAGAAGAAGTTGATACTTTAATAAATTCTAAAGTTATTCAAAAAATATACTATGCAACTAGTGATACTGAACTTACTATACCAGCATTTTTAAATGAAATGGGAATAGATGAAATAGTTACATTATCAAAACTTGAATGCTTAGAAGTATATGATATATTAGATGATACTTGTCTAGTAAAAACAAATGAATATATTGGGTTTACTACTTTAGAAAACTTAGAAGAATTAACAGGTACTTTTGTGGTAGTAGATATTAGTAGTCAAGAAGTTAAATTATATAAGGACAACCAAGTAATTCTATCATCACCTGTAGTTACTGGAAAACCAGGAAAGAATGAAAGTGACAAGGGATTGTTTGAAATTTATGATATCAGTGGCCCAAGATATCTAATAGATCCAAATGGTAAATATAAATCATTCGTTGATATCATGATGAAATATAATGGTGGAGAAGGTTTGCATGATGCAGAATACCACACTCACGAGGATGGATTCAAACATGGTTGGCGTAGTATTGAAGATTTTGGTGGAGAAACTTATCTAACCAATGGTTCACATGGATGCATAAATATGATAAGAGATGACGTAATGTTTGTTAGAGATCATGTTGATATTGGAACTAAAGTATTAGTAAAGGAATAGCAATCAATATTTACTAAAAATGTTAACTTAAATTCAGGTTAACATTTTTTCAATTTATTAAATTTATTTAAGATAACTTTCAAAATAGTTAGCATCATCTTATTTATTCCAAAAATATAATACATTAGTATAAAATAAATATAGCTTTTTTTACCCAAAAGTGTTATAATAAAAAGCACTTTGAGGGGGATATATATGAAAAAGATATTTTCATTTATAAAAAAATATAACTATCTAATAATTAGTATTATTTTAATATTATTAAATACTCTATTATTTATATTTATACATGATTTAGATATATTAACTACTAAATATTATTTTTTACTATTTGGAATAATTCTAATATTAGAAATACTATCTATACTACTCATAATCAGTAAAAAGAAAATAACTAAGATACTTGGTTATATTATTACTACTATTTTAATCATATTTAATATATGTGGTATATATTATGTAAAAGTTACTGATAACTTCTTTGATAAATCATTTAATAACGATAAGATGGAATACACTAATACTTTTTATATTATTTCTAAAAAAAATAGTACCAATACCCTAGAAAACATTACTGATAGTAATCTAGGTTATTATATTGATACTCCTAATATAGAAGAAGCTTTAACAGAATTAAGCCATAAATATAAAGTTAATTCTATTAAATATGATAATATTACTACTATGTTTAATAAACTTGATACTGATATTAATTATATTTTAATAGAAAAAAATGTTTATAATTACATCCTTGAAACTGATAAAACTTTAGATAAAGATAATTACCAAATATTATATGAATATACCTTAACATTTAAAGAAAATACTACTAATGATGAAAACTCTACTACTGATATTGATAAAACTAATACTGAAAAAGATAATATAAATATATATATTGGTGGTACTGATTTTACTAATCAATTATACGATTTTAATATGGTAGTATCTATAAATAAAAAGACTCATAAAATACTACTTACTAGTATTCCAAGAGATTATCATATTCCAGTATATGGTAAAGGTGGTAGACGTGATAATATGGGTTATCATGGAGCGTGGGGAATTACTACTAGCATGAAATCCATAGAACAGTTACTTAATATAAAAATAGATTATTATGTAAAAGTTAGAACTAACAGCTTAGTAGGTGTAGTTAATACTCTAGGCGGTATTACATTCTGTTCAGATAAGAGTTTTTATACTACTCATGCAACTATAGTAGATAGTTATAATGATTCTACAGGTAACAAACTATATGTAGAAAAAGGATGTAAAAATTATAATGGTATAGAAATCCTAACAATATCTAGAGAAAGACTTGCATATAGTGGTGGGGATAGACAAAGACAAAAAAACTGTCAAAATATATTAATATCTATTTTTAATAAAGCTACATCACCAAGTATTATAAAAAACTATCAAAGTATCTTAAATTCTATTAGTAATCTTTATACCACAAGTATTCCTAAGAGTTTAATAACTGGCTATATAAAAGATATAATAGATAATAATACTAAATGGACTTTTAATACTCAAAGTTTAGATGGATATGATAGTAGTGGCTATGTTCACTTAACAAATTACGTTGATTATGTTATGATGCCATATCAAAGTTCAATAAATAGTGTTAGTTATAATATAAAGCATAATTAATATAAAGATAGGTGTGGTATATATGAAAACAAGAAAAACTATTTATATAGTATTATTAATAGCATTGGCAACAGTTATTTTTCTATTTTCCAATCAAAATGCTAAAGAAAGTGAATCAGTTAGTGATGGTGTTGCTTCTAAAATTATTGATACAATACAGGAGGTTACTAATCATAAGATTAATAAGGAAGATAAAAGTAGACTTATTAATAATACAAGATTTATTATTCGTAAATTAGCACACTTTACATTATACTTTGGTTTAGGTACATTAGCTTATCTAGTTTCAGTTAAGTTTTCTATAAAAAAGCCAACTATTTCTGCTGTTTTATTCTGCTTCTTATATGCCTGTGGTGATGAAATACATCAATTATTTCTAGATGGTAGAACTGCTAAAATATTAGATGTTTGTATTGATACTTGTGGTAGCAGTTTAGCTGTAATTTGCCTATTTCATCTACAAAAATTTAAAAAAAGTACCATGATATCCAAAATATCATAGGTATTTTTTTTAACTATTACGAAAAATACGATTTTTCTTGCTTTTTAAGGAATTGTGTAGTATAATACACGGCATAAAAGAGGGGTGGAAGTATGGAAGAATTTAACGTTCTTGAATTCTTAAAATATTATTTTAGTAAAATTATTTTCATATTAATATTTACTTTTGTAGGACTTGTTGGTGGTATTTTTTATACAACATTAATCCAAGTTCCAGTATATCGTTCTCAAACTAGTCTAGTATTAACTAAAAATGATAGCTCTACTATTACGCAAAATGATATCAATTTAAATAAAAACTTAGTATCTACATACCGTGAAATTGTAAAAAGTAGACGTATTCTAAATACAGTTATTGATAACCTTGACTTAGATTTAACCTATGAAGAACTAAAAGAACAGGTACAAGTTAGTAGTGTTAATGATACAGAATTAATCGTAATATCTGTCTATAATAAAGATAATACTTTAGCTAAACAAATAGCAGATGAAATAGCTAAAACATTTAAAACTGAAATCGTTGAAATCTATAATATAGAAAACGTTAGCATTATTGATAAAGCCTTAGTTAGTGATGCACCATCTAATGTTCATAAACTAAAACAGTATATAGTTGGAGCAGGTAGTGGTTTCTTACTATGTAGTCTTATTATCGTTATTAAGTTCTACATGGATGATACAGTTAAAACTGAAGAAGACATAGAAAACAAGTTGAAATTGCCAGTACTTGGAATGGTTCCAAAATATAAAACTAAAAAGAATAAAAAGGGTGATAAGTAATGAATACAGAATTAGTTATAAATAGCGATCCTAAATCAGCTATTAGTGAATCTATTCGTACACTACGTACAAACCTACAATTTTCATCTGTAGACAAAAAAATAAAAACTATTTTAATTACTAGTAGTGTGCCAGGAGAAGGTAAAAGCTTCATAGCTGCAAACTTAGCATGTAGTTTTGCTAACAGTGGTAGTAAAGTTTTATTAGTTGACTGTGATATACGTAAAGGAAGACAACATCGTATATTTGGATTTCATAATAAAAAAGGATTATCAAATCTATTACTTGATAATGTTACTAAGGTTTATAGTGAATATATACATGAAACAGTTATCAATAATCTATCAGTTATTTTTAAAGGTATGACACCTCCAAATCCTAGTGAACTACTTAATTCAGAAAAAAATAAACAGTTAATATCAGTACTTAAGGATGAATTTGACGTAGTTATATTTGATGGAGCTCCTATTACAGGGCTACCTGATTCCTTAATTATGAGTACTTTAGTAGATGGAGTAATAGTAGTTACTGCATGTAAAGAAACATCTATCTCCCTACTAGAAGATACTAAAAAAAGCTTACAAAATGTAAATGCTAATATTTTAGGAGTAATACTAAACCGAGCTTCTAGTAAGAAAAATAAGTACTATGGAACCTATTATGGATAATATAATTGATTTACATAATCATACGTTACCAGGAGTAGATGATGGAGCTAAAACTATAGAAGAAGCAATAGAAAATATTAATTACTTAAAAGAAAGAAACATTACTGATATTGTTTTTACATCTCACTACATAGTTAATAGTAAATATGAAGCATCAGTAGCTGAAAGAAAAAAGATACTAACTAAGTTAAAAAAATACTATAAAGATGATAATATTAACTTCTATCTTGGTAATGAAGTGTATGTAAGTGATAGCAATATCTTATTAGATTTACTAAAAAATAATAAGTTAACTACTCTAAATAATAGTAGATATATGTTAATTGAGTTTTCACTTACACAAAAAATTCAACATGTAGATCAGTTATTATGTGAATTAAATGAACATGGTATAGTACCAATTATTGCCCATCCCGAACGTTACCATGATTTGCAGAAAAATTACAAGAAAATTTATGAATTATTAGAGTACGATTGTATTCTTCAATGTAACATTGGAAGTCTAAGTGGCCAGTATGGTAGAGAAGCTAAGAAGTATGTTAAATGGTTATTAAAACATAATCTGGTTAGCATATTAGCTACCGATTTCCATCACATTACTAAAAAAGAATATTTAAATAAAGGATTAAAAAAATTAAATAAACTTGTATCTCTTAAAAAAAGAAAAGACTTGCTTTGTAGAAATCCTAAATTAGTTTTAGAAGATACTAAGATAGATAATATGAATTACACGGTCTTATAAAAGTATCGTGTTTTTTCTTTAACTGTGTTATACTTAAATAGTAAGAGGTGAATAATATGCAAAAATTATTCGATTTATTAAAAATAACCCCTAAAAATATAAAACTATACCAATTAGCTTTTTCTCATTCATCATACGTTAATGAAAAACACCTAAAAGCTGATTATGAACGATTAGAATTTTTAGGAGATGCTGTACTAGAATTAGTAATTAGTGACTACTTATATAATCAATTAGATGTAAAAGAAGGTAGTATGACTAAAATAAGAGCTAGCTATGTCTGCGAGAATGCTTGCTTTACTTATGCTAGTGATTTAGGATTCAGTGATTATATAAAAGTAGGGCATGGTGAAGAACTTGAAGGTGGAAGATTTAAAAAAGTAATTTTAGCAGACATATTTGAAGCCTTTATGGGAGCAATTTATCTAGACTTGGGTTATGATATAGTTAAAAGAGTAATACTAGAAGTTATTACTCCATATATAGAAAATAAAAATATAGTATTTTTTCAAGACTATAAAAGTGCTCTACAAGAACTTGTGCAAACAGAACAGAGAACTCTTCATTATAATTTAATTAAAGAAGAGGGACCATCACATGCTAAAACATTTACTATAGAAGTTCAGATAGATAAAATTACTTATGGTATAGGAACAGCTGGTAGTAAAAAAGAAGCAGAACAGGAAGCAGCTAAGAATGCTTTAGAAAAATTAGCTACTATTGATTAATTGATGAAATTAGTGTATAATTAATAAGCATTTTGGGGTAAGTTTATGAAAAATAAAGATTGGTTTAATAATTTGAAAATTGAGATTATTAATACATCACTATTACTTAGTTCTATACAATCTAGAGCTACTTTTGTGTTAAAGACTCATAACTGGATATTAGAAGATATTAATTTATGTGAGAGTATCTCCCATTTAGTAGATATGCTAAATATTAGTAGTAGAGACTTAAATTATTTTATTAAAGATATCAATTTATTAGAAGATTCTGGAGATTTTTTCTCGAGTAATGATTTAGTTGATGAATTTGAGTATATAAAAGAAAACGTTAACTTAGAAGCTAGTTATCTTACTAATATTGTGGATTATATTACTATTATTATAAATCCTGGAATAAATGGGGCTCTAATAACAGAAAAATTAGAAAAATATCATGATATTGACTTATCCTGTTATAATCAAATGAAAATTAATAATAAGCAATTAAAACAGTTGCGTAAAGAAAGGAGAAATTAATTTGAGTAAAATAAAAATATTTAGTCTTGGTGGACTAAGTGAAAATGGAAAGAATATGTATGTAGTTAATGTTGACGAAAAACATATTTTTGTGTTTGATGCTGGTTTAAAATATGGAACTAGTAAAATGTTAGGAGTAGATTATATTGTTCCTAATATTGATTATTTAGTACAGAATAAAGATAAAATAGAGGGAATATTTTTAACACATGGACATGATAGTAATATGGGAGGTATTAGTGATGTACTAAATCTTTTACCTGATGTATGTGTATATGCTACTAAATTCACAATGGAAATTGTTAAGAATAACTTAGCTGAAGATGGAATTAAAAAGGCTAATTTAAAGGAAATAAGGCCCCATTCAAAATTAGAATTTGGCGATAACTTAGCCATATTTCCAATTAGTGTAACTCATTCAATTCCAGATTCAGTATGTTATGTTTTATATACTAATGATGGAGCTATTGTATATACTGGTGACTTTGTGTTTGATTCAACGATGATGGGTCCATACAAAACTGATATAGGAAAACTTGCTTATGTTGGAAAACAGGGAGTTTTATGTCTAATGTGTGAATCATTCTATGCTGAAAAGAAAGGACACACTTCCCCTAATAATAGAGTTAGTAATTTCATTGGAGAAGTGCTTAATAAAAACGAAGATCGTATTATAGCTACCATCTTGCCTGCCCATATATATCGTGTGCAAGAAATATTTGATGAAGTAATGAAAACTCATCGTAAAGTAGTTATTATGGGTAAAGCCCTACAAGAGTTGATAAAAAAATCACTTGAAATGAGATATTTAAATTTTGATCAATCTCGTATTGGCGACTTATCTAATTTAAATGATAAAGGTGTAGTAGTATTAATATCTGATGAAAAGGAAAAACCATTTGCTAACCTAGAAAGAATAATTAGAGGCTTTGATAAATATATTAAGTTAAAAGAAACTGATACTATTTTTATAACTGAGCCTAGTTATGATGGCATAGAAAAACGTTTAGCAGTTATTATGGATGACATAGCTAGAATTAATGTTAATGTAGTATGTTTATCAAGTAAAAAGCACTTACTTCATCACGCTTCGCAAGAAGATTTAATGTTAATGATTAATCTAATGAATCCAAAGTATTATTTCCCAGTAAAAGGAGAATATCGTCATCAATATATGAATGCTGAAGTGGCAGAATCTCTTGGTATCCCAAAAGAAAATATTCTTCTAAAACAGAATGGTGATGTAGTAGAGTTCGATAAAGGGGTTTTAGTTGATACTAAAGAAAAAATACCAGTTGATGAAGTACTAGTGGATGGTAAAAATCAAGGAGACATTGGTGAACTTGTTTTAAAAGACCGTGAAATGCTAGGAGAAAATGGTATCGTTATAATAAGTGCTACCCTAGATCGTAGTAGTAAGAAGATATTAGCTGGACCTGTTGTCTTAACTCGTGGTTTTATTTTTGCTAAAGAAAATCAAGAAATGGTTGAAGAAACAAGAATTAAATCACTTGAAATTATAGAAAGTAACATTGACTCAGAAAATAAGAAAGTTGATTACACTAAAATAAAAAATGAAGTCCGTGAACAGTTAGGCAAATTCTTCTATCAAGAAACAGAATGTAAACCTATGATTATCACAGTTATTCAGGAAGTTTAAAACTTCCTTTTTTTTTAGCATTTTTTAATTAACTGTGGTAATATTAAATATAGGAGAATAATATGAAGAGAAAAATTATTGTTATTTTTATAGCCGTAATAATTAGTATAGCGCTATCATATTTAGGAATATCTTACTACAATAGCTATAAAAAGGAAAAAGCTGAAAGAAACTTATTATTAAAAATCAAATCTAGCTACTCTACATATGTAGAAGCAACACATGATAAGATAATTTATAAAAAAGAAAAAAATAGCTATCACAAGATAGGCTTAATTTCTAAAAATACTATAGTTAAATTAGATAAACCTACTATAAATAGTAGTAAAGATAAGTATTTCTCTATTATGGATACTGATTATTTTATAGATTATCTAAATCTAAAAACAGTAAATACTTCTAAAGTAGATACTAGTCTTGATAGATATTTGATAACCAAAAAAATTACTACTTCACCAACAATTCTCTATCAGAATGATAAAGTAGTTTGGAATATTGATGAAGAAAAAAGTTTTGATGTACTAATTAATGATAGTGATAATTATTCAGTAAAGTTTTTAGATCAGATATATACCATTAAAAGTTCCTATAAAGTAGAAGATATTAACCAAGATACTAAATTACTTGATAAAATCAGTGTGATAAACTTTAGTAATGATATTACCACTACTAAATTGCAGGAAATACTAAACTATTTAACCACCGAGAATTATTATTTTTTAACCATAGATGATTTTAAATTATGGATTACTGGCAAAATATCATTACCTGAAAAATCATGTCTATTACTTTCATATCAAGAACTAGATGAAGAAAAGAAAAAAATACTCATAGATGTAAATGCTACTATAAATACTAATCTAGATAATATTTCTTTTACGTCGGGTGATACACAACTAAAAATAGGGGATACTACTTATTATAAATATGAAGTTAACTCTAATACTACTATAGATAGAATTAAAGATATTCTAATAGGCAAAAAAGAAATTAAACCAGAAGAACAAGCAACTAAAATAGCAGTACTTAACTATCATTTCTTTTATGATAGCGATACTGAGGTATGTAATGAAACTATTTGTATCTCAACTAATAATTTTAAAAAGCAGTTAGCATACTTAAAAGAAAATAATTATAAAACCTTAACTATGGCGGAATTTAATGATTGGATGGATGGTAAAATTAATTTGCCAAAAAAATCTGTTTTAATAACGGTAGATGATGGAGCTCATGGTACTTATACCCATCTACCTCAAATATTAGAAGAATATCAAATGCATGCAACACTATTTCTGATTACAGGTTGGTGGCCAGTGGATAGATACCGTAGTTCATACTTAGAAATAGAATCTCACGGTAATGAACTACATCATAATAATTACTGTGATACATCAGGCTGTGGCTATAAAACATTAAAATTAAGTAAAGAAGAAATAAAATCAGACCTACAAACATCAATTAGTATCATTGGGAGCAACTTAGCATTCTGTTATCCATTCTATCAAACTAATAGTAACCTAGTTCAAGCTGTAAAAGAAAGTGGCTTTAAATTAGCTTTCGTTGGTGGCAATAAAAAAGCTACTAGATCAAGCAACAAATACTATATTCCTAGATATGTAGTATATAAAAACACAAGCCTCAATAGTTTTATTAAAATGGTTAGTAATTAAAATTAAAAAATTACCCCAAGCGCATAAAAACATAGTATAATAGTAACAGATTGGAGGTAATTATGATAACTATAAAAAGTAAAAGAGAAATAGAATTAATGCGTGAAGCAGGTAAAATAGTTTCAATGACTCATAAATATTTAAAAAATTATATTAAACCTGGTATCACTACCAAAGAGTTAGATGAACTTGCTGAAAATTATATTCGTAAGATGGGTGGAGTGCCAACCTGTAAAGGATATGAAGGCTTCCCAGCTACATTATGTACTAGTGTTAACGATACAGTAGTACATGGAATACCTGATAACTATAAACTAAAAGATGGAGATATTATAACTATTGATATGGTAGTTGGTTATAAAGGCTATCAAGGAGATGCAGCATGGACATACGCAGTAGGAACTATAAGTGATGACAAAAAGTATTTAATGGAACATACAGAAAAAGCCTTATACGAGGGAGTAAAACAGGTTAAACCAGGTAACCATATTGGAGATATCTCAAATGCAGTAGAAGAATATGCTAAGAAATATAATCTTGGAGTAGTAAAAGAATTATGTGGACATGGTATTGGTAGAGAAATGCATGAAGATCCAGAAGTACCTAATTATGGTAAGGCCCATACTGGCCCAAAGCTTAAAGAAGGAATGGTAATATGCATTGAACCAATGCTTAATTTAGGAACAGCTGATATTTATATGCTAGATGATGGCTGGACTATAAAAACTGATGATGGAAAACCTGCTGCTCACTATGAGCACACTATATTAGTTACTGAACATGGATATGAAATACTAACCCCACGTTTAGATGATTAAAAAGCCTAAAGATTAAGTTCTCTAGGCTTTTAAAATGCTTTTAATGATATTATTACTTCTGCCTCATAACTTCATAATTTATTTTTTTCAAGGACTTAAGTCATAGTATTTGAGTTTTTATATTAGTATGCTATAATTATAATAGTTTAGTAATAAAGGAGGATTAATATGTCTAGAAATCTGAAAATTTGTATAACACTTGTAGTTATTATTTTATTTATTGGTATTATATTTATTAATCAAAGGGTAAATACTAAGAATACTATTACTTATCTAACAGGAAAACATAATGTAGTAATTGATGTTAAGGATTATGGAGAAATTAAATTAGAACTTGATGCTGATACTGCCCCAATTACCGTTACTAATTTTATAAATTTAGTAAATGATAAGTTTTATGATGGATTAACATTTCATCGTATTATTGATGGCTTTATGATTCAAGGAGGAGATCCTCTAGGTAATGGTACTGGAGGAAGCAAAACTAAGATAAAAGGGGAATTTAAGGCTAATGGTATAGAAAATTCTATTTCTCATGTTAGAGGAGTTATATCTATGGCTCGTAGTAGTGATTATAATAGTGCTTCTAGTCAATTTTTTATCGTTCATGAAGATAGTACTAATTTAGATGGCAACTATGCTGCCTTTGGTAAAGTAACAGAAGGAATGGAAATAGTAGACAAAATAGCTGAATCTGTAAAAACAGAAGATGATAATGGAACAGTATTAAAAGAAAATCAACCAGTAATTAATAGTATTAGAGTAGTAAAGTAGGGAGTATTATGGAATTAATAGTAAAGGAAAATAAAGATTTAGTAGAATATCTAGTAGAAAATACAGATTATACTAAAACTAAAATTAAGAGTTTATTAAAATATAAAAATATAACTATAAATGGTAAAGTACCCTTAGAACATAATATAATTTTAAAGAAGGGACAAGTAGTAAATATCTCAAAAGAGAAGAAAGTAACTAAAATAAATAATATTAATATTGTCTATGAAGATAATAATTACTTAGTAGTAAATAAACCTAGTGGCATGTTAACTATAGCTACTGATAAAGAAAAAAATCGTACTTTGTATCATTCAGTAAGAGAATATATACACAATAAAAGAAAACATGAAAAAATATTTATTGTTCATAGATTAGACCGTGAAACAAGTGGCCTAGTATTATTCTGTAAAGATGAAAATTTAAGAAATAAATTACAGGAAAATTGGGAAAGTGCTGCTAAAAGACGTGAATATAGAGCTGTAGTTAATGGTATTTTGTCCAAGAAAAAGGATAGACTAGTATCTAACTTAAAAGAAAATAAACAGAATATGGTCTATATTACTAAAGATAAAACTGGTAAGGAAGCTATTACTAATTATGAAGTTATAAAAGAAAATAAAAATAGTTTATTAAAAATACTAATAGAAACTGGAAGAAAAAATCAAATAAGAGTTCAATTAAGTAGTATTGGTTATCCTATTATAGGAGATAAAAAATATGGTAATATCAAAGGTAAAAGACTATTACTATGTGCTAATAGACTAGATATTAGAGATCCTGAGACAGGTAAAGTATTATCATTTGAAATTCCAGTACCAAGAGAATTTATGAGAAATTTATAGTATTAACAAATTTAAAAAAATAGGTTATAATAAAAAAGTAATATAAAATAAAGGAGAATATATATGGAATATTTAAAAGATGGAATGAAAAGAATATATGCGACTTCAATAGTATCATCAATTATAATGTTAGTTCTAGGTATCTTATTACTAGTAAAACCAGACTTTGTAATTAATATTGTTTCAACAGTAATAGGAATAGTTATTTTAATACCAGGTATAGTATCATTAGCTGATTATTTTAAAACTAAGTATAATGCTAATTTAGTTGTAGGAGTAATTGCTTGTATATTAGGAATAGTATTTATATTTAATTCTAAATTTGTATCAAGTATACTACCATTCGTTTTAGGAATATATTTTATAGTTAATGGTATTAGTAAATTACAGTATTCATTAGAATTACGTAAGAATAAAGTAGTAAATTATATGCCATCAGTTATTACATCTATTTTAATGTTAGTATGTGGTGTTTTATTAATGTTAAATCCATTTGGAGGAGCCCTAGCTATTACCCAAGTATTAGGTATTTCTATGATTATATATACTATTTTAGATATTTATAATATGATTACTATTAAAAAAGAAGTAAAGGGTATTATAAAGGAGTTCAAATAGTAAATGAAAAATACTAATGATCAAATAGTAATAAATAGAAAAAAGAGAAAAGTATTATGTTATTTAATTATATTGTTTACTATTGCTACTATTATTTTAGCAGCATGTTCTCTAATATATAAAATAAGTCCAATATTTTGTATTGTTACTTTCATTATAGAGGTAATGTTAACTAATATAAGAAACAAGATAGAGTTAAAATAAAATAGTAGGAGGTTCCTAATGAAGCAAGAATATACTAAAAAAATCTTATTTTTATCAATAAGTATAATAGTACTTTTAGTAATAGCTTTAGGAAGTACATATGCTATATTTACTTATACTAAGTTAGGAACTACAGATAATACGATAACTACTGGTACATTAAAGTTCTTATATACAGAAAATAGTACTGGAGGAACAGGAATAAATATAAGTGAAGCAGAACCAATATCAGATACACAAGGAAAAGAGTTAGTAGGAGATAAGAATGTATTTGATTTTAAAATAGCAGGTACTAATACTAGTAATAGCGATTTACCGTATGAAATAACTCTAAAAAAGAAAAGTGATTCTACTTTAGTAGATGAAGGAGTAAAAGTATATTTAACTGAAGTAGCAGGAAATAGTGAAACAGTATTAATTGGACCAACTCTATATAGTGAATTAACTCAGTCAGTACAGAGTAGTGATAATGAAAAGGTAGTATATGTTAATAAAGTAGCAGCTAATACTAAGAGTTATGAAAAGAGTTTTAGATTAAGAATATGGATAGATGAAAATTTAGATTTTTCTAGTGGTAATTATAATAATAAAACATTTACAGCAACAGTAAATGTATACTCTAATGATAAAGTTAAAGAAGAAAAAATTGTATACAAAGAAAAAATATTAAATGGAACAGATCCAGTATTAAAGGGTAATTTAATACCAATAAAAATAGCTAGTGATGGAGCAGTAACAAAAGCAGATACAAGTAAAGAATGGTACAAGTATGAAAATAAAGAATGGGCCAATGCCGTAATATTAAAAGATGAAACAAAGACTTATAATAATGGAGAAACAATACCAGAATCAAATATTGAATCATACTTTGTATGGATACCAAGATATAAATACCAAATATTTGATGAAGGTAATTATACTGGTTTAACTAGTATCCAAAATAAAATTCAAACCATAAATGTAGTATTTGAGAATAAAGATACAACTCCATCAAATGGAACTACTAAAGGTACCTGGTTAACACATCCAGCCTTTACATCATTTAATTCAAATGGATTCTGGGTAGGAAAGTTTGAAACAGGTTATGATAAAGCTACAAGTACTAGTGCAGCTGGGGTAAATAGTGTAGATACAAGCAAAATAATAATAAAGCCCAATGTATACTCTTGGAGAAATATAAATGTAGGGAATATATTTAAAAATAGTTATGATTATCAAAGAAGTTTAGATTCTCATATGATGAAAAATACTGAATGGGGGTCCGTTGCATACTTACAACATTCGATATATGGTAGTCAAGCTAGCGTCAGAATAAATAATAATGAAGCCTTTATAACAGGATATGCTTCAACTATAGAGCCAACAACTGGGCCAACTAGTTCAAGTACCTCTACTAATAGGCATGAATCAACATCATTAGGAAAAGATGGAACCTATACAGTTAATTACTTGAATAGTAAATCAAGTGTTGCATCAACTACCGGAAATAAAAGTGGAATCTATGATATGGTAGGAGGGGCTTGGGAATATGTAGCAGGCTATACAACTGGAGCATCAACAGTAGGAGGAAATAGTGGAATAACTAGTTTATATCCGGACTTCTTTACTAATAGTACTTATACAAAATATTGGGATAAGTATACATCAACTACTAATACACAATATAATAATAGAATTTTAGGAGATGCTACTGGAGAGATGGGGCCATTTGGAAATGAAAAAGATCCAGATGGTGTTACTAGGCCAAAATCAAGTTGGTATGGAGATTTCGCTTTCTTTGCTAATTCTTCTGATCCTTGGTTCTTACGCGGGGGCCATTGGTACGGTGGCACTGGCTCTGGCGCATTTGCATTCGGCCACAGTTCAGGCACTACGGACACGTACAATTCTTTCCGTGTGGTGCTTGCCCCTTAGGCACAGAAGATGCCATTAACCCCGTGTAAACAGGAATTGGATAAAAGTTACCGCAACTATCTATCATTATTTCGGTTGTATTTACAACTTTTGCAATTGAAAAGTTCACAATCAGTAAAATTTCCCCAACCCCAGGCTTGACTTGGGGGGGGG
>CAKPSO010000016.1 GCA_934183185.1 uncultured Bacilli bacterium
CAAGAACTTTAATGTACCAGTAGTAACTACATTATCTGTAGTTCCTTCCTTAGTATAAGTAAATACTGCATATGTTATTCCTATAGTTATTATTAATAGACTTAATATTCCAAATACTGAAAATAATATCTGTTTACTTTTACTTTTCATTATGATTCCTCCATCTATTATCTATAGATATTGTATCATAACTACCCCCACTCCAGTCAAGCCAGGAGTGGGAGGAATTTTAAAAAAATTTGTAAATATTTTTTTGAGAAAAAATCTAAAATCTCTAGTTTTTACTTTATTTATAAATTTATTATACAAGTTTTAAATATATAGTTCAATTAAAAATTCATATAAAAATAACTGAATCTCTACCATTACCTAAGTAACTTTCAAAATTCAGTTATTAAATCACATATATCTTTTACTTTTAACTCTATCATTAAAATAAGTACTCATATTAGGATAACCTCTACTATCCTTTTCTAAATACTCAAATAAATGTTTCTTATCTCTTACTGATTCAAAATAATCATGATATTCACCATATACCCAATTACCTTTAACGTAGCTATCCACAACATCTATAGCTAAATTATCAAAGCATTTCTCATTCATCGAAGCCAATAACTTCTTAGAACAGCATGACAATCTATAATTACTATCATCAAACATATATATTCTTTCCCTATCAGGATCTTTACTAATAGTTCCATACTTTATATTATCAATATTCCAATCATCAAGCATAATAAAATTATTAGTAAAAATAGGTATTTTTTCCTCTAAATCAAAAAAGCATTCAAAAAACTTAGTAATTGGCATATAAAATATACTCTTTCTAGTATCACCATGTACCTCAGTAATATAATAATTAGCACATCCTACATAATCCCTTTTCTCATCACCAACAATCATTCTACTTAATAATATTGGTTCTACCTTATCAGCTAATTTCATAAACGTATCAACTTCCTCTTCTAACGGAAACCATTCATCCTGTTCTTCATCACTATATAATTTATTAGTACGATATATCTTAACAGCTAAAAGATCACTACCAACCTGCAAACGATATGCTTTACCAGTATAAGTATTTCGACTAGAAATTGGATTAGAATTAATTGTATACATCTGATTATTTATCTTAATATTCATATACTATTCTCCTCTATAAAAGTAGACGTATTTTACCACATTTTTCCTAAAAAAGCTATATATATTAAATTTTAGTACATACTAGATATAGGTGATTACATGAATATTATAGATAAAATTAAAAAAGATACCAATAATGCTACTGATATTATTTATAAAAACATAAATATTAATAATCATATAATAACACTTATATATAGTGAAGTATTAACTAGTAGTGATTATATTAGTAATTTTATTTTAAAAAATATAGCTAAAATAATAGATGATAAACTTTTAACAGATACTAATATATATGATTTCTTTTATAATTCTATTCCTAATCATAATGTAGTTAAAATAAATGATTATAATAATTTACTTATTAAACTATTTAATGGTTATACTATTTTTTATATAGATGATGATAATTACTTTGGTATGGAAACTAAAGCTAACTTAGATAGAGGCATTAATACTGTTAGTAGTGAATTATCTGCTAGAGGTCCTAAAGATAGTTTTACTGAGAATTTTAATAAAAATTTTGGTTTAATTAGGAAAAGAATTAAAAATGAAAATTTATGGATAGATACTAAAGAAATTGGTAAACAAACTAAAACTAAAGTTGGTATTATATATATGAAGAATATATGTGAGAGTAAACTAGTAGAACAGGTAACTAAAAAACTAGATAAAATCAATATAGATGGTATTCTAGATAGTGGTTATATAAAAGAATATTTAGGAGAAGATTCTCATATTTTTCCTACTATTATTACTACTGAAAGACCTGATTTAGCCACCATGGCTCTACTAGAAGGAAAAGTAATTATTTTAGTAGATAATAGTCCTTATTTACTTATATTACCATGTTTCTTTGTTGATTTATTTCATACACCAGATGATTATTACCAAAAACCAATTAATATTACTTTTATACGTATAATACGTCTATGTGCTTTCCTAATAGCTATTTTAATACCAGCCTATTATATAGCTATTACTACTCATAATCATGATTCAATTACTACTGATTTATTATTAAACTTTTTATCTCAACGTCTAACTGTACCATTTCCTGCATTAGTAGAAGCCCTTATGATGACTATTTCTTTTGAGATACTAAGAGAAAGTGATATGCGTATGGCATCAACTATGGGAACAGCAGTATCAATATTAGGAGGATTAGTTTTAGGGGATGCTGCAGTGTCTGCTGGTATAATATCTCCTATCATGATAATTGTAGTAGCTATATCAGCTATATCAGGCCTAGTATTCTCATCAATAGAACTAACATCTGCTATTAGATGGTGGCGTATTATATTAATGATTTTAGCATCTAGCTTGGGTATCTATGGTATATTTCTAGGCTTAATCTTTTTAATAACTAAACTAGCTAGTATTAAAGTTTATGATAAACCATACCTAGCCCCATTCTCTCCACTAATCTTATCAGAGCAAAAAGATGCCATCGTAAGAACATTTAATCCTAAAAAAAATAAATATCGTAATCCATTACTATCTAAAAATAAGATTAGGGGGCGTGCATCATGAAAAAATATCTTCTTTTAATAATAAGTATTTTATTAATTATATCAATAACAGGCTGTAGTAGTTATACTGAATTAAATGATTTAGGTATCGTTAGTTTACTTGGAATAGATTATAAAAATAATAACTATCAAGTATACGTAACTATCATGAAAGGAAAACAAAATGATGGTACCCTAGAAAAAGAACAGACCTATCTTTATACTGAAGCTAAAACTATAGAAGAAGCATTTAAAAAGATAACACTTCAAAGTGATAAGAAAATTTATCTATCTCATGTAGATACATTATTATTAACTAAAGACTTAATTGATAATCATCTAAAAGATATAATTCATAATTTTCTAAATAATAATGAATCTAGAAATAACTTTTACTTAGTATTATTAAAAGACGATATTAAAACCTATTTCGATAAAGAAATAACTGCCGAAGAAATAAATAAACTAGTTGAAATAAATCATAAAGAATCAGGTACTATCTCTGAAATAGACTTTGAATCATTCCTAAGAAATTTACTAATTGATAATAATACTACTATCCCCACTATATCTTATACAGATAATCATTTAAATGTTGAAGGTATTACTCTAATTAAAAAATATAAAGTATTTGATACTCTAGGAATAGAAGATAGTATATTACTAAATCTTATGAATAACCAAGTCAAAAATGCTACTATAGAAGATATAAGAATATATGATAATGAAACTACTATAAAAACTAATAGAAATAAAGTAACTATATCTCTTAATATTACTACTGATAATAAAGATAAATTAAATGCTATCTTGAAGGAATCATGTAAGAAGTTATTAATTTATTACCAAGAACAGAATTATGATTTATTAAAAGTAAATAATAAGATCAAACAGAATGACTTTCTATATTATAAAGATACTAAAGATTTATTAACTAAGATCCAGTTTAAAATCAAAGCTAATATTAAAAATAAAGAAAAATATATTGAGGAGGAATAAAATGAAACAAAGTAAAATAACTAATTTCCAGTATTTAATAATGGCCTTTTTCTTACTTAATTCTTTTATTTCTTTAATTGGTTATCATACTCTAACAATAATTAATCAAACTACAGCTCTAATAAGTATTATTATTGGCTATTTTTTAATTACTATTTTTATCTTTCTCCAAAAGAAAATATTTTTCTATAAGACTAATTTAACTATCTTAGAAAAAATTGAAGTATTATTTCCTAAAAGTAAAATTATTATATTTATAGGACTAATTATAATTATTCTAGCTTTCTTACTATATTCTTTAAATAATCTTGTTACTTTTATTAATTATTATATATTAAAAGATGTTAGTTTAATAGTTATATCTTTTACTTTATTATTAACTATACTATATGCTCTAACTAAAAGTATGGATTCTATATTTAGATTAGCTGAAATATGTTTTTATATTTATATATTTATTTTTATTATTTCTACTATTGGTAGTATGAAATATGTTAATTTATATAATATTAAACCCCTACTAGCAACTTCTATTAATAATACTATAATATCTAGTTTAATATATTTTATATCTAGTATAATACCTATTTTTTTAATAGGAATGATTCCTCTAAATAGAGTTACTTCTAAGAAAAAAACTAATAATACTCTTATGAATGCTAGTAAGTTAAGTAGTTTATTAATATTTATTAATTTATTTTTAATTATTACTTCTCTAGGTATAGAGTTAACTAATATTTACCAAAATCCTGATATTATTTTATATAAGAAAATAGCTTTTTTAAATATATTAGAGCGTATGGAAACTACTCTAGCTTTTAATAATATACTAAATAGTTTTTTTATAATTTTAATGGGTATATACTTTTTAAAGGAAGTTATTATTAGATTATTTAGAATTAAAAAGGAGAAAGAAACTCTATCTCTTTCTCTAATTATATTAATCCTCATATTAATAAGTACTATATTAACAGTACCTACTAATCTATATTTAATCTCAAGTCTTATCTGTTTTATATTAGTATTAATAATAGATATAAAATTCTTTATTGGCAAGTATAACCAGAATTAGTCAAGTTAGTAGTAATATCATCAATATTTTGATGATAAGTTAGTGATATTTTACTATCAGTACTAGTAGCTTTGCTTAAGTCTACTTTTTTAACAATTTGAATAGTATCATCTGTAGCCTTACAAGTATATAAAAGACCGTTTGCATTAGTATTTGTGGTATTACATGCTAGTTTTTCTTGTGCATATTTGCTTTCACTTTCTTTGCTACCAAATAAATATGTATGAGTCGTATCTTCTATAAACATTTCTAATAGTTTATCTTGATGAGCTAATGTGATTGTATAGTTTTCTATATAATCATCATCTGTAGTTTGAATCATACAAATTACTTTTGAAAGATTAGTATCATCGATATCACTAGTATCTGGTTTATTAGAAGTATCATCTGGTTTTATGTCATCTTTACTTGTATTAACGTTTTCTTTTTCTTCAAAAACTATTCTAAATACTGGTGGTAAAGCTATTAATACTAAAAGTATTATTATTCCTCCAATAGACAAAATCCAATTTAATTTAGTCATACCAACTTTTTGTTTGCCTTCCATTTAACATCCCTCTATTCTGATATAAGTGTAGCATAATTTTATTTTTTTGAAAAGAAAAAAGTAGGCTTTTGCCTACTTTAATTTATACCCATTAGTTACCAATACTTACTGTAGTAACGTTAGCATAAACATTAACAAGTGCTGTGAAAGTCTTAGCATTGTGTGGGTAAACAAGAAGTTCTGTAGCAGCTGTATAACCATCTTTAGTACTTAAAGCTTCATATTGAGCTTGAGTTAAAGCTGTAGCAGCAGTATCATTGATGTAAGCAATAGCCCCGTAGTTAGCTTTTTCACTTTCACCTAATGCATTATACTGTGCTGTAGTTAATAAATCAGCAACAGCTCCTGTACCACTAGTTTTAGCATATGTATAAACTGTAGCTGAGAAGTCAGCGCTTTCATCTATCCACATTCTTAAACGATAATCTTTTTCATAATTCTTATTTTTAGCAGGTACTGATTGAGTAGTTAATGTTTTTTCAATATTGCTTCCTACATTTACTGTAGTATTAGTCAAAGCACTAAATATAGTTGGAGCAACGATTTGAGTTTCAGTACCACCTGTTTTATCTGTTAAATATACTTTAACAATATCACTGCTTAATGTTGAATCAGCTTTTTGCCTTAATGTTATTTCATAAGGAATAGCTGTTGTTCCAGAGTTTACTGCAGTGATTTTAAAATCAAATACATACCCATCTGTATCATAAGCCTTTCCTGTATCATCACTAACTGGTAATGCATTAGTAATGGCAATTCCCTTACCTACGCCAGTATTTTCAGTATATAAGAACTTAATTGTTCCTGCTGTAATTGTGTTTTCTGTAGATCCTAACTTAGTATAAGTAAATAATGCATAAGTTACACCTGCAGTAATCATTACTAGAGATAAAACACCTAGTATAGCTAAAACTACGGATTTTTTCTTGTTTTTGTCTTTGTTTTCACTATTATTCATTTCTTTCTTCCTCCTATTATGTTTCAATCTTAACATATTTTTATCTAGTAATCAACTACTGAAATATATTTTTTTAAATTTGTCATTATTTGACATTTTAAAACTACTAGTATAGGACTAGTAGTTTTGGCTAACTAAGATATAGTTTTTTGCCTTCCTCTAAGTAAATAATATATTTACCTGTTTTACTACAAGTATAAATTAATCTTGGCTGATTAGCTTTTAATGCTTCTAATTCCCTTTCACAAGTATTAGTTTTAGGATATATTATCGTCCATTCACTATTAGTAGCTATCCAAAAATTTTCTATTTTCTTCCAAATATAACCATCCACTTCTTTAGTATCTAAGATATCATATATTCCTAATTGTACATAACCAAGTCTAGAGGCATTTAATCCTGGTAAACTTCTGGCATTTAAATTATTAACTATAACTTCAAGTTGATCTTTACTAGTATTTCTTTCTACTGGACTACCAACTAATTCTCTAGGTAGTTTAATCCATGGTAAGTACCCTCCCCATACTTCATTAGTAAAAGACGGATCTAAGTAGAAAACATCTTCTGGTTTCATACTATTGCCACTTATTACCCAACTACCGTTAGAATTTTGTTGCCAACTAGTACTACTACCTCTACCACAGGTTATATGAATATGATTATTAGTAGCACCATTTCTACCCTCATGACAGATTATATCTCCACGTTTATAAGTTTTACCAACAGTAATATCTTTGATATCATCATCATTAGAATGAGTTAAGGTAATATAAACAACATCTGTAAATGTTGGAGTAACTACACTACTAGTTGAAACAAGCCAAATAGTATTAGTAACTAAAGAATTACCAACTCCTCTTATAGCAGTAACCTTCATCTCATCACATGGACAATATACAGGATCACACCCAGTATCTTTACCACCATCATCAATAGGATAATCTACGATACCATTAGTAACTCCTACATTATGTTTTTTATGACTACCTTCATCATATCTACAAGTAATTCTCATTGTCTTCATAGGATAAACCATATAATTCTTAGTCATAGTGTATTTCTCCTATTATCTCATCTTTACTAATATCACTATTCTTATTAGAATTTAATTGTGCATAAGTAGAGAGTTTTCCCTCTAAATTTCTATAGATAGTATCAGCACCAATAAAACTAAATAAACCTACCCACAAACTTTTTATTTTATCAATATTAGTGAATGATAGGGAAAATAAAATACCCAAAACCATATTAGTTAAAAAACTATACCAAGTTATACAACGACTACTACGGCAGAATTTCTTAGTTTTCTGTATAAAAGCAACCGTAATAGTACTACAAGCTATAGCTATAATTAAGATATTTTGTAGATGATTCCAATCTAACATTTTTTACCACCCACTTTAGTATATTCAAGAAATTTATTTATTCCTGTTCTTTTATACTATTACTTGGTAATATTTTAGAATATGGTACCGTAATTTCAAATGTACCAGAACTATATGGAGCTATCTGATATTGAGTAAAAAAGAATACTATACCATCACTAGAAAAAGCAAATCGTGAAAAATTATCAACTTCCGCTGTAGTACCAGAATTTAACATATTAATATCAACTATTCCCGGATTGTTTATTAGTTCTTCTCTAGCCGTATTACTAGCAGTATCTAAAAAATTAGGATTAGTCTCTACCAAATCAGCAATAGTTACTATTTTATCAGTAGATTTATCATAAGTAACTGTAAAAATATCATGATTAGGATGAGCACCACCAGTATAAGTTTCTATACTAAAAACATAAGAAATAAAGTCTTGATATGAATACATATCATATAATAAGTAAAATGTATAATATTGATTCTGCTTAACTGGCACATCAATCACATTATCTTTAAATTCATCAATATATTTATTAATTTTATCAGTTATTACTTTATCTAAAAGAGGATACTTAATATCAGGATAATATGCTTTTATCTTATACTGTTTTTTAGATGTATACTCTAGCTTTTTCTCTTGATTATTAGTAACTACTACTTTTCTAGACATAAAATAATAATTTCTATTATTTATAATAACACAGATATTAAATACTAATAATAAAGTAAGTATTAGTAAATAACGATATTTCTTTAATAGTTTTTCCATCATTATCACCAATTAATTCTATGTATGAAGTAATATCTTTATAACAGCGATGAAAATAATTTTATAAGTTGTCCTAGTATTTTCTTATACCAAGGAATATTTCTAGCCTCCGTAATAGTTATTTGTCTACTATCTTTTATTACCGTCGTAAAATCATTTTCTATGTCTTTAATAGCTTTATTTTTAAATAGATAAACAGCACTTTCAAACTGTAAATAGAAGCTACGATAATCTAAATTAATACTACCAACAACTGCTCTTTTGTTATCTGATACCCATACTTTAGCATGACAGAAACCAGGAGTATATTCATATATTTTAACCCCTGCCTTTAATAATTCTTCATAATAACTTTTTCCAACTAAATGTACCATTTTCTTATCGGGAATACTTGGTACAATAATTATTATCTCTATTTTCTTTTTAGCAGTCATAATAATGGTATTCATCATTTCATAATCTAAAACTAAGTATGGAGTCATTATATAAACATATTTTTTAGCTTGATATAAAATATCTAGATAAACATTTTTACTTAAAGATTCCATAATATATGGTGAATCTGTATATGGAATCACATATCCTTTTTTTAAGGAAAAATCATAGTCAGGTAAATAAAGCATATTATCTGATACAATTCCACCAGATAGTTTCCACATCTTAAGAAAGGAAATCATAAATGTTATAACACTAGTACCAGTTATCTTAATAGCAGTATCTTTCCAATATCCATATTTAGATTTTTTATGAATATATTCATCAGCTATATTAATACCACCAGTATAGGCAATTTTATTATCAATTATAAATATTTTATGATGATTACGATTATTTTGATAAGTAGATAATAACGGTTTAATAGGACAGTAAGCTACGCATTCAATACCCATCTTTTTTAGCCTTTTAGGTATATTAGATAGATGAAAAGAAAGTGAACCAATACCATCATATAAGATTTTTATTACTACATGTTCACTCTTCTTACGTTCTAAAACTTCTAGTAATTGCTTAAGCATCACACCATTACTAATAATATATGAATCTATAAAAATAGTTTTCTTAGCTTTATTTACTTCAGATAATAAGTCCTTAAAAAATAAATCACCATCAGGAAAATATACCGTTTCTACATCTTTATAGGTAGGAAATGATCCAGTATTATAAAAATAATTAGATAATGGTTTAAGTTCATAATCTACTTGATAGTCAGTATTTAATAAATTCTTAGTTCTATTTTCTATAGATTCTAACTTCTTCATAAGTGATTTACTTCCTAACTGAAGATGAGTTAAAATATACATAATAACTCCAACTACTGGAAACAGAATAAATGATACTAGCCAAGATATTTTATAAGTAGGATTTACTTTCTTAGATAATATTAATAAAACAGTTACACCAGTAATTATAATATTTAAAGTAATAAATATAATAAAATAATAACTAAATAAATAATACATAATATATATGGAAAGTACTATAAGCAGAAGATGAATTATAAATAATATAAACATAGTATAAGTCCTTTCCTACTTAATATTTCCCTATTATTATGGGTTAAATATAAAAATTGATGTATACAATTAACAGATATATGTTATAATTTAGATATGCCGATTTAGTTTAGCGGTAAAACGGGCCCTTGGTAAGGGTCAGAGGACATTTCGACTATGTCATTCGGCACCATTTAAGCATTTAAAAAATAGCCCAAAGCTATTTTTTTCTTTTTAATAATTTAGTAGACTGTAAATTATAAATATTTTTACTAATAACCATACTATTTTTCTTTTTAAATTCCCTATTTAAATATTCATAATAAGTACCGGGAGTAATAATACCATTCATCTTTAAAATATCACTACCACTCTTACCAATAATACTATCAGCTAATAGGCAACAGTTAATACCTAATACAAAATATTTCTTAAACTTACCTGTTTCAAACTTATAAAACTTAGCCTTAGTTGATTTATATAAGCAACTAGCATAATCTGTATAATCATCTTTATTAATCTTTTTCTTACTAATCATATCTTCTTGTATAGGTGAATTCCATTCATAAATATTAGTAAATATTTTATAAATATAATTATCAATATTTTTTATTTGTCTATCATTTAACTTAAGTCCAAAACCAAATATAGTCTTATGACTATGCTTTATGCAAAATGGAATATAATGTTCTTTATCAGTCACAAATAAAACTCCATCACCTATCATATCAAATAATCTTTTAGATGAATCATCATAATTACCATAAGAATAAACCTTATCTTTAAAACAAATATCTACATGTCCTAAACGATTAAATCCATTCATTGAACTATGTATAAATACTTCTAAATCTGGTTTAATATCCTGATTTTTTTCTTCATAAACTATCTTTTTACTATATTCTTCTTTATTAATAAAATAATTTATCTCATTTAATACTTGATATGGGATAATTGCTTGAAATAATACTGGTAAAGTTATCTTAATACGCCTTTGTAACTTTCTTTTAACTTTTCTAGGTATTATAGTATTAATAAAATCAAATATAAAGTTAATACCAAGCAATAAAATATATACTCCCATTATTGTTAACATTACTGATAACTTTTTTAATGGTGATATTAATAATGGTATACCTATAACTAAATATATAAATGCCTGAAACAATTCTAATAATCTACCATTAGTATTTTCATATCTTAATATTATATAAGTCATTAATTTAATGATACCATTTAATATAAGATATAAAGCAAATAGAATTGGTAATATAGACATTGGTATCTTAGGAAAGCAAGATAAAACTAGACAAAATAATAAATTTAAAAAACATTTAGTAAAAGTAATTTTACCATCAGTACCTTTACGTTTTGAAAAAAAATACTCTATAAATTGAAAAGTACCAATTATAAGAATAGTTAATAAAAATAAATTCATAAAGTCAAAGTATAATTTATCTTTACCAAGTAACATACATAGACTAATAATTATTAAAACAAGCCCCGCTAAAAGAGAGCTTGTTGAATTATAGAAACGATCACTTTTCAACATACTATCATACTTCCTTTAAGAATATTTATACATGACTTGTTAATAGTTTTTTGGCTTTTATAATTATATTTTTGGGATACTTACTAAGGTTATCAATTCCAATATACTTTGGTAATTCTCTAGGTTTAGTAAATACTTCAAATGAAACAATTTTATCTGCCAAAGTTATAACCCAGCCTTCATAATATTTGGGAGGATGAATAGTTAAAGGAAACATATGCCAATGAATACTATCTATAATAGTATCGTTCATCTTCTTAGAAAAGAAATTATTGGCATTATTAGCAGCTATCTTTCCATGAGTAAATCCATGCCAAGTCCCCCTATTTTCACGCCATGGTTTCAAATAAAAGTCGTGTAACAAGGCTCCAACTATTACATCTTCTGTAGAAATTGGAATATATTTAGATAAAAAACGGGATATACGATAAGCTACTAAAGAAACTCTAATGCTATGCTCATATACTGAATCCTGATGATGTAAAAACTCTTTTCTTCTTTGAAATTCATAACTTCTTAGAATTTCTTTAGCATACTTATAATACAATTTATCCTTATAAATTTTATCATACATAACCATTCACCCATTTATTATTCTATATACATAAATCTAATATTAGCAAGCACTATCACATGTAATTGTTTTTAACATTTTATTAGTTAAATCTTCTTTTAATTCATTATATTGAGATTCTGTTAAAGCTATGTAAGGATTTTCTTGAGATGAAACAGTACCAATATGTGAATCAACTATTTTACCATCTTTAACAAAAATAACTGTAGGAAAGTATAATCTCTTAATACTACTATCCTCTAATTCCTTATATTCACCTAAGACAGAATCTAGTTTTTCTAATAATTTTTTATAATTATCAGTGCCTTCTTTTTCAGTTATTATTTTTCCATTTTCTAATACTTTAGTATCACGATCCTCTTTATTATTTAAATAATAAATTTTATCTAATCCTGCTTCTAGCTGACTATCTAATAATACTGGTACTAAATTACGACACCAAGGGCATGTAGGAAATCCAAAATAAATGACGCCTGTACCATTTTCTAAAAGTGAAAATACTTCATCATAAGAAGAATATTTAACATTATTCTTAGTTGATACCTCTACATTTAAATACTCAGTACCACTATCATTCTTCTTATTATTATATTCTTCATACTCTTCTTTGAATTTACTAATATCATTTTCTTTTTTCACATTCTTAATATTATTATTTTTACCTAAAAATGCACAAACAATAGCTAAAATAATTAATAAAGACCCAGCTACTATCTTTAATTTATCATTAAATTTATTAGGATTTTCCCCATCTATTTGAGCTTCTCTTATAACTTCATTTTTCTTCTTTTTAACAATATCCTTCTTTGCCATATAATCCTCCATTTAATACTTAAATTTTACTATAAATAAGATGTAATGTCAAAAGAAAAAAGGCAGACAACAGTCTACCTAATTCCATATAAATCTCTACTTGTTTTACGATTTTCTTTATTATATCCATATAAAGCTTTAGGATTTTTAGCTAAGATATTAGAAACTATACTATTAATTATTTCATCCTTCTTTTTACTTGAACCATTAATTGTAGCAATAACATGTTTCTTTTTATCATTAGTATAAACAATTATATTTTGATTAGTAGTAATACCATATCTCTTTAATTGGTATAAATAAAACCAAACAATATCACTATAACGTATAATAGAAAGACCAGAATTTTTATCTATAAGATAGTTATCAGTTAAATATAAATTAATCTTTGGAAATGAAATAATTACATTATCTATTAATTCTTTTTCAATTATCTCCCACTCACTATCTGTATAATAATTATTTAATTTTTTTATACTCTTAATTCTTCTTATATAAATAACTATAGCTATTATACTAATTATTAAGAAAATAATAGATATAAATAAATATACATCAGTAATAGTACTAGTATCAGTAATATCTAAATAAAGATTTCCAATATATGATTCATAATTATCATTAGTTAAAAACTCTTCACCTGCTACTTCATTATAAGTATCAATCGCAAGTTTTAAAACATCACTAGGAATCTTTTTAGTTTTACCATATATAGTAATTGGATTATCAGTAATATTTTTATTATTAAGTTTTTTATATGAGTCATAATCCAAATATGCTACGTACATATAATTTTCATCAAGAATAAAGTAATATTTATCTGATCTAATTTCATTTGAATATTGAGCAAAAGCATATGGTATTTCTGATACATTTACTTTAGCTAATTTACCAGTACTATCTTTATCACTAATAATTATTTCATGAAATGAAGTTAAATCTTCTGGCTCATTAGTATCAAGAATAAATAAAATAAAAAATGTAATCATAGCTACAATGCTAACGATCATAATAAATAAATATTTACAATTATTCCTAATAGCTTCTGCTATCTGCTTAGTATTTACTTTTTTCATATTGATCAACTCCACCTACATTATAGCATTAAATAGTTTAATTTTTATCAAATAAAATAATTTCATTATATATATCTAGAATATCTGTTACATATTCGTTATCTTCCCCATAATATTCTATCAAAATCTCTTTATTTTTATTTTTAGTAGCACTAATACTATTATCAAGCTGAGTTAATTTCTTTTGAGCAAGTTTAATACTCTCTAAATCACTAATCTCACTACGCGATTTAATTTGCATAATTCCCATTTTAGTTTCTGCACCAGTAAAACGATAAATAATTCTATCAAGCTTACGATACAATGCTGGTCTTTTATAGTTTTCATAAACTAGCATTGCATAGAATAATGGTATTAAATCTTTATTTTTTAATTTAATATCTCTATAGTATTCACTTTTTAATCTAGCATATTGAATAATAGCATACTGCTTTTTCTTAGAAATAAAAGTTGATTTCTGTTCAGTAACTTGAATGCTTAAATAATTTTTAAATAATAAATAGATAAATAAAACTACTAAGAACCAGATACCCATACGCATTTCACTAGCTGATGGAAAAATAATATCTACTTTAGAGATAAAAATCAAATTTAGAAAGTAACTACCTAAAATAGCTACCATATAAATTTGAACATAAAACTTAGTATTCATTAATATTTCTTGCTTTAAGATAGATTTAATATAATAAATACGAATAAGTAATTCTATTATAACTATCATAAAAATATTATCATTAAGTTTTAAATTATCAGTAGCACTAAATATACCCGCTAAAATAAGAATATAAACTATCGGTAAGATAGCATGAATCATATTATTTTCTTTTTCTCTACTATCAAAGTAATTTAAAATAAAAAACAGTGCTAAACTTAGTATAAAGTAAATAATAATAGTACTTAATTGCATAATATACCCCCTTAAAATTAGGCTTATTATACACTATTTTATTAATAATTTCAACACTAACTACTTTTTTATCTAAAGAAGGCATAAAAACGACTAAATAATTTTTGAAATAATGGGGCACTATACAGAAGTTTATTACTATTAGAATTAACTGCCTTAGTTATTTTATTAACTATACTATTTAGACTATTATGTCCTAAAAAATTAAATAGTTTTTTACACCTAATAGTAAGTTCTGGTTCTAGTTTAGAAAAAAAGATACTAGAGTTTCTATTTTCTATCATAACATCATTAAAACCTGTATTATAAATACCTGGTTCAATTAGTTTTATTTTAATATCTTTAGTTAACTTTTCTACCTCTTTTTTTAAACATGTAACAAGTGTTATCAAAGAAGATTTAGTAGCACAGTAACTGCCTAGAAAAGGAATAGGAATAATACCAGCTAAGCTTGACATAACTATTATTTTACCTTTTTTATTATTAAGTAAAAGCTCTTGGCAATAAATTTGAATTAATTCTATATTAGAAAATACATTTATTTTATAATTAGTTTCTATGCTTTTAATTGGTATATCAAGAATACTTCCTCCACAACCAATAGCTGCATTACATATAAGGCAATCAACATCAAGGTTTAGTATTAGATTACGATCATGTTTCTTAGAAATATCTAGTTTAAACACTGAAGCACAAGTTAATAAATTTAATTTTTTTAAATGATTAACTAATGGTTTAATCTGTTCATTTCTATGAACTGTAAAATAAACAAAATGTCCTTCACTTATTAATCTTTTTCCAACCTCAAAACCAATTCCCCCACTACTACCTGTAATTAAAATTTTCATACTAGTCACCAATATTAGTATGGAAAAGAAAAAGACTTTCATAAGAGAAAGTTAAAAAGTTATAATTATTTCTTTTTAAACAAAATATTTTCTAATAAGCTTTTCTTCTTTAAAATAGATGAGATTTTTAATTCTGGCTTAATACACTTTAAAGAAGTAGTTAATAAAGAATATGTATCAGATGATGCTAAACGATATTTCTTACTATCATATTTAGAATCTATTAATATTGCTGGTACTCTACCAGAAAAATCTACAACAGCTTTATTACCAGTTATTGTATTAATTTCCTTCTTCATACCAAATAGTGAAGATACTATCAAGGTATATTTATCTTTACATAAAGACTTAATCATAGCTAAATTTTTATCAATTTTATTAAGCGTATTTTTAAGAGTCTCTTCATCATTTATATTATCAATCCTATGATTTATTATTATTAATTGATAAGTAGGATCATTTAGTATTACACTCATCTGACTATTTAAATACAAAATACCATTATCAGATAAAATATATTTAATATGACTATTACTAGAATTAGATAATCCATTAAACATAAAATTAACCATATTTATATTTTCTTTATCAATTAGTGTTAAAGCAGTTAAACCAACCTGCTCCATAGCTTTAGCTACACTAATATCAGAGGTAACATCTTCATACAAGTATTTAACGTCTTCTTTATCTTTTAATTGAAATAAAGAATAGTATTTAACATTTTCACTCTTATTATCTACATTCAAGTATAATGGCGGATTTTTAATAATTTGAATTAGCCTACCACAGTCATAGTGTTCATAATTATAAAAGAAGAAAATATCTTTATCACTAATGGTAAATCCATCATTAATATAGAAAGCTCTAGTATTATTAGGAGCTGTACGTAAATTATATAAAGAATTTAACTTAGTATCTACATCTGGCCATTTTTCACCTACTCCTTTATATAAAATTCTAACAAATTCATTTAATTCTGGAGTCTTATCCTGATCTTCTAAAATATTTAATCCAACCACTAATCCTCTTTTTACGTTACTAGGCAAATCGTATTGGTAACGAGCAAATAATTTACTAATATTAGAATACTCACTAATATCAGTTTGCGGCAATACAAAGTGTAAATAAACCGTTTTTTGACTATTAGGATCTATTATTTGAATAAATTTCTTAATAGAATCATGTAATTTTTCATCATTAAGGAAACAAAATAAATGAATATTACCCTGAGAATTAAATACTTCTTGATGAAATTCATTAAATTTTTGATTATCGTTAAATAAATTATTTTCTAAGATATTATTTATATACGGTGCTGTAAGTGGAGATATTGTTCCTATACTAAAATATTTATAAGCTTCTTCTAGGTTATGTGCTGGAGAAGTTAAAGGTGTAAAAAATGCTTCTTTAGTTAAGCTATCAAAAGTTGGCATAACGCCTGAACTATATATACTATATGAATCCTTATGTTCAATACCCAATCCATTTATTAAAAACAAAACTGTCTTATTCATAAAAGCCTCCATTTATTCTTTTCTTTATTATCACTATAATTTTAACTGTTTCTATGATAAAAGTCAACGTTCACAAATTATGTTTTTTTCAAAAAATAGTAGAAATTTTATCAGTTTTGAGTTAAACTAATGATAGTTTCTAATTACTGTTCTCGTAGCTCAGTAGGATAGAGCGATCGCCTCCTAAGCGATAGGTCGTGAGTTCGATTCTCGCCGGGAACACCATATTATAATTATAAAAGTCTTGTTGTAGGCAAGGCTTTTTATTAACATAAAAATAAAAATTGAGACAAAAATCTCAATCCTATCGCAAATAATTAATTAAAAATAGCATTATGAATGAGGTGGCTGCTGATAATTGTTTACGCAAAACATAGGTTCTTTCATAAACTGCCACTATATCATCAACTATATCAACCATCCAACTTTCAATATATTTTGGAAGTTTAGGAGTAACAGGAAACATATGAGTTGAAATTATATCTTCCTCTAAATCAGACAATTTATAATATTTTTTAGCATTTGCTAAAGCATATTCCGGATGCTTTACCATAGTAACAGCTTTTTCCTTACGATCTAGCTTTTGATTATCTTCAAAGAAAAAATCATGAAGTAAAGCAGCCCTAGCTATTTTTTCATAGTCTAATCTAAAAAATTTACCTAACTGATATGACCAATAAGATACCCTCACGCAATGATCAAAACGATTACACCCATGATGGTTTATATCAGCTAATTTTTCAAACTCCTTATTACTTAATATATCATCAACTAATAAGGTATATTTTCTATTCTCTAAATGATTACTTATCATTACACACCTCTATACAATACTATTGCATACCAGTAAATATTAACATACTTTTAATAAATTTTCAAGAAAAAAAGGAAGGAGACCCTTCCCGATCTATAATAAAGCACTTAACAAGTAAGTGTCTTAATATATATTATGGTTAATAAATGTAAAAAGTTACATATTTTTATTAATTTAGATAAACTTATCATTTAGATAATTTTTTTACACTCTTCTTTTGAAAAAGTTTTTGATATAAATCAACTACAAAATCATCCTGTAAAGAGCATCCCGTATTAGTATTCTTGGCATACTTACCATTACCAGCTGGTGAAAAAGAAATATAATATTGGCTTCTTTTTCTACTAAATTGTTTATCTATTTCATTTTCACACCACATATTATATTTTTCGCCATTAAATGTAATATGTAAACAGTTTAGTGCCTTTATGCTCCATATATCATCTGGATTATAATAGCCATCACTATGCCAAATTAATTCTTGCTCAGTTTTATTATCATTCAAAAAATTTTCCCCAAAATCATAGTTTTGCATAAAAATATCATTTAAGTATTCATATAATTCTTCATTTTCATTAATTTCAATAATACCATCTGTATTGATAGTTAATATAAATTCATCAGCTATAAAGCCTAAACTAAGTATTTCTTTCTCACCATCATAAAATTTAATTTTATCTTCAGTCATTATTTTTTCCATATATACCACTCACTTACCAAGTATTATAACACATTTTTATGCCAATTCATATTCTCTTGAAAAAATCCTTTTATCACTGCAATAATCTATGACATACTGATTATTTTTCTTACAAATGATTATTCCCACTGTATCATTTTCATCAATAGTTTTAATATGTTTATCTACATAATTCATATATTTTTGAATTTGACCTGTGTAATTAGAATTTAACTCAGTCACTTTTAATTCAATAACTACATAGCATTTGTATTTAATATTATATAAAAGTAAATCTATATAATTATACCTATCTCCAATTTTAATTTTATATTCATTACCAACATATGTAAATCCAATACCTAATTGCTTTAAAAAGTCATCAATACTATTTAGTATAGCTTGTTTTAATACATATTCAGATAGTTCGTATTTTAATGAATCAGATTTAATGACTATAGGATTTGGGATTAAATCATTTATTTTTAATTCTTTTGATTCAATAAGTTTAGTTTTTGTTTTATCACTCAATCTATTATAAGTATTATGTTTTATTAAATCATGTAACTGTCTTTGAGTTAAATTTTTATCCTCACACTCATTTAAATAGTATATAATCTCATTAATATTTTTAAGTGATAGAATTTCACGATAATGACTCCAGCTCAATTTTGACCACATTGTGGTCAATTTTCTATCACCAAATACTTCATATAATTTTCTCATTCTATATAAAGTTCTATAATTATATTTTTTACCTACTTCGATCATAAGTTTTTCAGAGTATTGTTTTATTATATTTTTACCATAATGCTTACCTGCTTTACTTAATAATTCTCCAGTTTCATAATATACCTTCACTTTATTTCTATCTTTAGCATAATCACGTGCTTTATCATATATTTCACTTTTTAATAATTTTTCTTTAATACTTATATAATATTCTTCTTCCATATCTAGCTCCTTTTCTATGGTAAACAAGCCCTTATCTTATATCCGCTCTTATTTAATCTAATTTCGATACTTCTATCTAAAACCGTCTTATTTACGCTAATTCATATTCTCTTGAAAAAATCCTTTTATCACTGCAATAATCTATGACATACTGATTATTTTTCTTACAAATGATTATTCCTATAGTTTTATTTTGAAATTCTTTCTTTAAATTTTTATCAATATAATTCATATATATTTCAATTTGACCTATATGTTCCTTTTTTAACTCGCATACTTTTAATTCAATAACTACATAACAGTTATATTCAATATTAAATAACAGCAAATCAATATAATTATATCTGTTATTATATTTAATTCTATATTCATTACCTACATAGGAAAACCCATACCCTAATTGTGATAAAAAATCATCTAAGTTATTTAATATTAATTCTTTTAATGCATATTCGCCAAATTTATCATATTTTTTATTGTCTTTAACTAAAATTGGATTAGGGACAGTGTCACTTATATTAATGCATTTGGATTCAATAATTTTATTTTTATATTCATCAGATAATCTATTATATTCTTTACTTTTAATTTTTTCATTAAGCTCTCTTCTAGTCAAATTATTTTGTTCACTTATATTTATGTAGTATTTTATTTCATCAGCATTCTTTAAAACTAATAACTCTCTAAAATGACTCCAACTCAATTTTGAACCCAATGGGTTCAATTTTATTTCATTAAATATTTCATAGAATTTTCTCATTCCATATAAAGTTCTCTCATTATATTTTTTACCTACTTCGATCATAAGTTTTTCAGAGTATTGTTTTATTATATTTTTACCATAATGCTTACCAGCTTTACTTAATAATTCTCCAGTTTCATAATATACCTTCACTTTATTTCTATCTTAAGATAATCACGTGCTTTATCATATATTTCACTTTTTAATAATTTCTCTTTAATACTTATATAATATTCTTCTTCCATACATAACTCCTTCCTATGGTGGACAAGTCCTTATCTTATATCCACTTTTATTTAATCTAATTTCGATGCTTCCATCTAAATCAGTCCTATAAATCTTACTATTACTTAATACATCTAATACTGATTCTTTAGGATGACCATAACGATTATTCTTACCGACACTAATTAAACTATATTTAGGATTGATGATATTTATAAATTTCTCGCTTGATGATGTATTTGAACCATGATGACCTACTTTAAGAAAATAAGTATTATTTAAATTATACTTTTCTAATATATCTTTTTCTTTTTCCACCCCAGCATCACCCATAAATAGAAATTTATAGTTATTATAATTTAGATAAATTACATTAGAGTTATCATTCTCATTATCATATTCTCTAGTATTTAAAAACTGTAATTTATATTTACTTACCCTTAATTCTTGAATACATGAATAATAAGCTATTTTTTTCTTATTCAAAAATTTAATTAATTCTTTTTCCAAATCGTTATAAGAACCACAGTTAAAAATAACCGTTTCTACTTTAAAATTACTAACTAGATTTATTGCTTCTCCCATATGGTCATAATCTCCATGACTTAGAATCAAATAATCAAGTTTTCTAATACCATTAGCTTTTAATAATGGTAGAAAAGTATTTTTAGTTATTGAATTAGTTGCATACTTTGATACCTTTCCTCCAGTATCAATTAGTACATTACTCCCTCCAAATTGAATCAACATACTATCTCCTTGCCCAACATCAATCATAAGTAATCTATCTTGTAAAAATATAGTTGGAATTAAATATAAAATAAGTAACATACACGGTATTAAAATTCTAAATTTAGGCCTACTTATTTGCCAAATTAAAATTATGTAATAAATAACTATCCACCATATAGAAGGCTTCATAAAAATAACTTTACCAATATTAATTGTAGTTAAGTAAAGAGAAACATTTTCTAGCATATCAGTTAGTAACTTTAAAACAGGATCCAAAAATGAAAAAATAAATGTCAAAAAACTAAGTGGAAACACAATCATTGATACGAATGGTACAAAAAATAAATTATAAATAATACCCAAGAAATTAACCTCAAAAAAATTATATAAACTTATTGGTAAACCACAGAAAAACGATAATACAGATACTTTTAATAAACCTAATAATTTACTATCGTTTTCATTACCTATTTTAGAAATAAGCAAAAAGAAACAAATAACTG
Source organism: uncultured Bacilli bacterium (assembly GCA_934183185.1). Classification (GTDB taxonomy): domain Bacteria; phylum Bacillota_I; class Bacilli_A; order RF39; family UBA660; genus Alloscybalousia. The sequence goes on from CAKPSO010000016.1 coordinate 21,805, forward strand.
CTGAATATTGAAATCCTATATCAAGTAACAAATATGGATTTATTAAAAGCAGAAAAACTACTGTATAGATAAATATATTAGCTAAAGGAATTTTAACCTTAAGTAAAGAAAATAAATAACGAAAAATAAAAAAACTAGTAGCACGTAAGCTAGATGCACTTGTGCCAATTAGTAACATATAACCAGTTAATAAAAAGCATGCTACTAACTGTGTTAAATTAGGTTTAAACTTTACTCTAGATAATATAAAAATTAAAATACCACTTAAAAATGATAAATGCATCCCTGAAACTGAAAACAAATGACTTATGCCATTTGTTTGATAACTAGATATAACTTCAGATTTTAATAAAGATGAATCACCAAGTAAAAATACACATAAATAATTACTACTCTTATATTTTTTCAATCTTATATACATATTTCTTTGTATAAGATTAACTAAATTTTTAGTAATTCCCTGTTTTTGAATGGAATCTATTTCTAAAACATATGATTCCCCTTTACTTTTCAAATAATCGTTATAATCAAATAAATCCGGTACTGTATTATGACTTGGTATTGATAACCTACCCCTTATCTGAACGATATCGCCTATATTATAAGGAAAACTTTCATCATCTTTCAAAAAATAACTTCCTCTAAGATTTTCTTTCCCACGTATACCTATACTAACCTGCAAATCTTTCTTTTTTATACTAGTTATTGTGCCTGTAAATTCACTTTCATTTATTTTATACTTACTACTAATTGGTTTATTAATAATGTATATTGAGTGTAATATTATGATTAATAATAGTAAATAGCATGTAAATTTACAATGTAATATTATCTTTAATCTTTTCAAAAATACTGTCTCCAATACCTTTAATATTCTTTAACTCTTCCACTGATTTAAATCCACCATTAGCATTTCTATATTCAATAATCAAATCAGCCTTAGATTCTCCTATTCCAGATAAACTCATTAATTCTTCCTTAGATGCATTATTTAAAGATACCTGTTTATTTTGAACAGTATTGCTGCTATTATCAGTATTAGAATTACTATCAATATTATCAGGGCAAACACAAGCATTATTTACAACTTTTTCTTCAACAATAACGCATTTCTCCTGTTTTTCCTTTTCTTCTTTCTTAACCGTAACAAAATTATTTACTTCATCTCTTGTATAAACAATAATTACCATTTCATCAAATACTTTCTTACTAAGATTTATAACCGATAAATCTCCCTTATCATTTACACCACCAGCTATAGTAATAGCATCTCCTACTCTACTACTAGCAGCAACCTCATAAACACCAGGATTCATAACAGCGCCCTTAATATCAACTACTACTTTATCAGTATTATCATCTAAAGTATCGCTTTCTTTCTTAACTACATCGGTAATTTCCCTTTTTACTTTAACATCCATATCATTGCTTATCTTAATATCAGTATTAAAATAAAAATACCATACACCCATTCCCAGCAACAATAAAACTAATAATGTACTACCTCCAAATATAATAATTTGTTTTTGATGGTCCTTAAACCATTCTAAATATTTTTCCATAAAAAATAACCTCCTATAGAGATTATTATAAAAAAGTTGATCATTTACTTCATTTTTTTTCATTTTTTTGCTTTTTTTCTAAAAAAAGTCTATTTTCTACATTAATTCTTTGCACAAAACATAGTGATAAAACTAAACACATTGCAAAACTACCACCATAACTCATAAAAGGTAATGGCACTCCAGTCATTGGCATTAAACCAAAAATTCCACCTAAATTAACCACAATATGAAGCATAATATATATAGCTACACCCATACAAATTAAAAATCCTCTAGTATTATAACTTTGTTTAGCTATCTTAATAATTCTACCAATAAGTAAAAAGTATAATATTATAATGGTTATTGCTCCAACTAAGCCAATTTCCTCCATAATAATAGAAAAAATAAAATCAGTATGAGCTTCAGGCAAATATAAATATTTCTGAGTACTATTACCCAAACCAACACCACTTAATCCTCCATTATTAATAGCTATATAACTATTACATACCTGATTACCATAACTATAAAACTTTTCCTGACTGCAAGGAGTAGTAAAATCAAATCTCTGTCTTTGTCTCTCATTCAAAATATTATTGCCATTACTAGTAAATACAACAACGAATACCATTATACAACTTAATAATAACAACAATACCTTATTTCTAATTTCCCTAGATATAGGAGCCATAAAAAATAATGAAGCAACTATAACAGCAAATATAATCGTTGTTCCTAAGTCAGGTTGTACAAAAATAAGTCCAGCTATAATACCTGCAACAAATATTGGATACAAAACCACAATATAACTATCAAGTTTATCCTTATTAGCCTCATAATAACTAGCTAACCATAAAATAATAACTATTTTAGCAAACTCACTAGGTTGAATAGAAAAGAATCCTAAATCAATCCAACTTATAGCCTTATTCTTAACAGATCCATATATTAATAATAAAGCCAATAATGCTCCTATAGCATAAACACCTATAGTTGAAAAAAAATGATAACTCTTACTATGAAAAGGAATAATCATCAAAGCTAGTATATAACTAAATATTAAAATTAAAGCCTGTTTAAAAAAATAATAATATGGACTAGCACTATATTTCATAAATGCCGTTATATTAGAAGCAGAAAATATCATAATTAACCCAATAATAAATAGAAGTGTTGAAATAAAAAATAAAGGTTTATCTATATTTCTTAAAGCCTTTTTCATCCTTACACCTCGCTTCTATTCTAATAATATTATAATATCATACTTTTTACACTTTGATTAGTTATATTTTAATTATTTACATTAATAGACTTTTATAATAACACTATTTGCTCTTTATGAATATTTTATATTAGATAAAGAAAAGGAGGGAAAATTATGTATAACTACGGAGGTTCTTATAATTCAAGCTGTGGTTGTGGTGGATACACTGCCCCAGTATTTACCCCTTACTACCCTACTACTAATAACAGTTCAAACTATGCAATTATTTTAGTTCTATTTATTTTATTAGTCATCGTAATAGGTTCTAGATGGACTCGTTAAAAAAGAACTTAAATGTTCTTTTTCTCTATACTAGAATAGGTATTAATAATACACCAAATATATATTTTCAGAATATCTTATAATAGATAATTAATATAGTTAGAACTAGGACATTATACTTAATGTTACTAATGTAATTATCGTTGGGTTTAAGAAGGGAGGGATAAAGATGTGTCAAGATGAAAACAGAAGAGATGAAAATTGTTGCATAGCTAGTATATTAAAGATAATAGTTACTCTTCAAAATAGAAGTGAAAAATTTGATTGTTTGACTGAAGGATGTGATCGACCATATTTGGGTCCAACTCCATCTACTATTTGTTTCAATACTAGACCAGTATCATTCTATCGTTGTAGCGATGGTGGAGTATGGGAATTACCATATACACTAAATGGTGATACAGGAACAAGTAGCGTTTGTCGTGTTGAAAACGTAGAAGGATGTTGTGCAACTTGCCGTGTATTAGCACCTAATCCTGAGTCAACAATTGAATCACCATATGTAGGCACTGATTCATTCTTTACAATCAATTTAAACTGTGTAGGAGCTCTAAAATGCTTAGCTGATACCTATATTGGTTGTATGTAAAAATAAAGACCGTTATAAGCGGTCTTTTATTATGATATTTTTTATTTCAATAATAGGAATTACTTCCCCATCAACAGTCACAATACTATTTTTTACTTGGCCAGCTATTTTAGTATCATAAGTATGTGTATTAGTCTCTATTATCACCCCAATATTAAATACATAACGACTACTTCTAAATAATTTTTTTAGCTTTTCTTCTACAGTACTACCATCATCAACATACTTATTAACTTCACTTGTTTCGTTTTTTACATAGTATACATCTCTATTATTTCTAACTGAACTTACCTGTTTGTTTTTATAAATATTCGGTAAATCTTTTTTCATCTAAACTTCCTCCTCAAAATATTTTATGTAAAATAAATATTTTTAAAACAAATTATTCATACTAAATATGAAAGATAAATTAAAAATAATTATATTCATACTAAAGTATTTATAGAAAGGAACTATCTATAATGAAATTAAATAAAATAAAATGGAATCTTCATCTAATAATATGTACACTTTTATTTATGATTATAAGTATTATTACTATATATAGTAGTCAAACTTATTTACCAAAATACTTAGGCAATCTAAGTATGAAGCAACTATTCTGGTATTTAGTTGGTTTCTTAGTAATAATTACTACTGTTAAACTAAGTCATAAAGCTTTATATAAGTATTCAAAATATTTATATATTACTGGTAATATTTTATTACTACTATTACTATTTTTTGCTACCCCAATTAATAATAGTAAATGTTGGTTTATAATTCCTAGTATTGGTTCTTTTCAACCTAGTGAATTTATGAAAATATTTTTAATATTAAGTGTTAGTACTAGTATAAGTAATTATTTAGAAAAGACAAAAAAGTTAAGTTTTAAAAATGAAGTAGTTATAATTAGTAAGGTAATAGGATTATTTTTAATTCCTGGTATATTAACTTTTCTAGAACCTGATACTGGTGTAGTTTTAATATATTTTATTATTTGCGTTTCTATTTTATTTGTATCAACTATTAGAAAAAGATGGTTTATTATTAGTTTTAGTATAATCTTTATTATACTTAGTATTTTTTTATATCTATATTTTTGGAAGCAAAGTATTTTTGTTGATATCTTTGGTACAGACCTATTCTACAGAATTGATCGCTTATTAGATTGGAAAAATGGTACAGGTATGCAATTAGAGAATTCTTTAACTGCTATTGGATCTGCTGGAATTTTAGGACATGGTTTTAATAAAACACCAATTTATTTTCCAGAATCTGGTACTGATTTTATATTTGCTGTTTATGCTTCAAACTTTGGTTTACTTGGTTGTTTATTATTAATGGGAATCATTTTATATTTTGATATAGCCCTAATAAGAATAGCTTTAAATGCTAAAAATAATACTGATAAGTTTACAGTTATTGGAATAATAAGTATGCTAGTATTTAGCCAATTTCAAAATATTGGTATGACCTTAGGATTAGTGCCAATTACTGGTATTACTCTACCATTTATTAGTTATGGAGGATCCTCTCTACTTTCATATATGCTAGTACTAGGTATATTATTTAGTATTGACTCTGAATCAAAGAAAACAATAAATTAAAAGAGGTGCCTATTTTTTTAGCACCTCTTCATAAACTTGTTTTAACTGTTTACCAATATTATCTTGACTTCTTTCTAACGCAACTGGATAAGCATTATCAGCTACACTTTTTAATTCACCATTTAAGAATTTCTTAATTTTAATTTCAAAATCATCTACATCTTTAGCTTTATAAACATTTTTACCATCTTCTAACCAATCATCAAATATTGGAATATCTCTAATAATAGCATCTGCCCCACAAGATATAGCTTCAATTATTGGAATACCCTCTGTTTCTTCAAATGTAGGAAACAAGTATAAATCACATCCATTTAAAGCTGCTCTAATCATGTCTCTTTCAACATAGCCAGCAAAGGTCAAATTATCTAATTTAGTATTAACAGCCTTTCTAACTGGCCGTGTAGCTGCAGCTAATGGACTATATCCAAACCAAATAAATTTATATTCAGGCATTCTTTTAGCTAATTCAACAAAATCAACTATTCCCTTTCTTTCAATATATAAACCTATACCTATAATAACTTTATCATCTTCAGTATACCCATATTTTTTGCGAAAATCTTTTCCCAATTTTTTATTTTTATAAAAGAAATCCAATTCAACGCCATTAGAAATAGCATATATTTTTTTATTTTCTAAGCCCTTATACCCTTGAAGTAATTTTTTAGAGTATAAAGTAGGAGTAACAATAACATCACCAAGTGAATAGCATTTAATTAACCACCATTTAATAAGCTTAGATGTCTGTTTAGCAAAAATAAAACCATTCTTGTAGTCTTCCTCAGTTGAATGAGCATGATAGACAACTTTTTTATTTTTTTTCTTAGCTTTCTTAGCCATAAAATAAGATTTAAGAAACCAAGTATTAATATGTAAAATGTCATAATCATCTTTAGGGTTTAAAGTATATTCTATATGTTCATCTTCCAAAGCTTTCATTTGATGTTTAATAGCTTTACCTAGTCCACTCTTACCTATAGTTTTTAATCCCTCAGCATATAATAATATTTTCATAATTCCACTCCTTAAATAGATTTTCCAGACAATGAGTGTGTGCTTATATATTCTTTCAATATAGGAAAAGCATTATTTAAATCTTGTACATTTTTACATAGAGAATTAAAAATACAATCTTCAGAATTATACACTTCTAAAAACACAAATTTAGTACCAGAAATAAAATCTTTTTCTTGATTTAGTAAAAAATCTTTTTGAGCATCACTTATGTTTGAAGGTAAGTAAAGACAAATAGTATCTAAATCATCAGTTGGAGTAATGCTTTCATTCTGAAATACTATACATCCAGATGTTACTAACGATTCGAAAAACATTACTTGTGCAGTATTATCATCCCTTGTAAATGTTAATCCAAAAGAGTTCATAGTAAGAAATGGATCCTGTTTTTTCAAATCATTCAAGTATTGGTAATGATTAGAATAGCTATTATTTTTAGCAATACTAAATACTGTACCATCCTGTTCCATAATTAAAAAGACTGAATCTTTCATATCCATTTTACCACCTATATTCATTAATGATATAAGTATATCATTTCTTATAATAAATGTAAATTAGCTCAAAAGAAAAAACTGTTAACCAGTTTTATGTTTAAATTAATTTAATTGATTCTTCTTAGCAACTACTGTTAAATCAGAAATTGAATCTTGCATATCATATAATTTATTATTAGCATTAAATAAAATAGTCGAATGATAATTATATATAGAATTACCTGATTCATAGTTTTTTAACTTATTAACGTCATTAAAACGACTCTTACCAACTTTCATATTTCTTATTTCCTCCCAACATTTTTTGTACTTATTTTAACCGCAGTACTTTTATAGTATGACACAAATTCCACATTTTGACATGTAATTTATATTTAATATTTATGTACAAAAACTGTAATATGATTAATCATTATTCCACAAGTCTTTTTTATTTTTCTTACGTGATGGTAAGATTGTGCTGTACTTTTGAGTTGCATCATATATCTTTTTTAGTTCGGCTATATCTTTATTAACTTGATCAACACTAAGATTCAACTCTTGTGCTTGTTTACTAATTGTATAACCTTGCACCCTAGTCTGAATTAAAAACTTTTGTCTTTCATTTAAATTGCCTTCTTTAATAAAAGCATCTAATACTGTTTTAGTCCAAAATACTTGTTTAGTCATAAGATCACCTGCATATAAGAATATCACTTATTTCCAGTATTTAACAATAGTTTAAAATTTATATGTCAAAAATTGGTGGTTTTTGGTAATCAAAAATTCAAGTGATAAACTTTTTGTTACAGTTCAGTCAAATAAAATAAGGGATAAAAGGTTTTTTTATAAAAAATAGTACAAAAACAGCAAAAAAGTTTGAAATATAGTCGAAAATTCATATTTTTAATTAATTAATTAATATATTTTCAAAGCATCAATCTTATCCTTTATTTATAAGGATATGCTTACCAAAGTCATTACCTTAACTGAACTGGTAACAACTTTGGTAATAACTTTTTCAATTTTTTTAAAAAAATATATTGACATATAAAACAGTTCTGATATAATTGATATTGTCATTGACAAATATTTAATTACATGCGGACGTAGTTTAATGGTAGAACCTCAGCCTTCCAAGCTGACTACGTGGGTCCGATTCCCATCGTCCGCTCCATAAGGTAAAATCGTCGCACCAATGTGACGTTAATGATTAAGTCAACTAATAATAGTTGATTTTTTTGTGCGTTATTGCAAAGAAAGGTGTGATGTGATATGATTAAAATAATTAAGAAGAAAATCAATATGAGTGATGAACTCAAAACCAAAATCGATTGGTCTTGCAAATTTAATAAGAAGTCCTATCAAATAATTGAAGGATACTTAAGGATTGTGGAACATACCAATTTAGCGTATGTAGAACCACATAAAGTAATTATTGGAGATAAGTTATACCTATTCTTCAATGAACAGAAACATTTTTATATAGGGAATTTAAAGAATAAAATCCCATTGTCTGAATTATCAGAGTACATAGCAAGGCATTAATGAATTGGTGAGTTTATATACTCCCACAATATTGGTTGTTTTTGTCGTATAAATAACTAATATATTCAAAGGTGTCCTTGTTATGTGACACCTTTTTACTTTGGTGCCTTTCAAAAATCCAAGAAAGAAAGGAGAATGATAATTATGGATAATGAAAGGAAAGTTGCAGGAGTTTATATTCGTGTTAGTACCGAAGATCAAGCAAGAGAAGGATTTTCACTTGGAGAGCAAGAAGAAAAATTACTTCAGTTATGTAAGTTTAAAGAGTTAGAAGTTTATAAGGTCTATAAAGATGCAGGAATATCTGCAAAAGATATGGAACATAGACCACAATTTCAAGAAATGCTTAAAGATATGAAGGAAGGAAAACTTAATTATATTGTTGCTTATAAACTTGATAGAATAACAAGAAGTGTTAGAGATTTAGAAGAACTTATATCAGTATTAGAACAATATAATTGCTTTCTACTATGTGATAGAGATGATGTTAACACCTCTACTGCTAATGGTAGATTCTTTGTAAGAATGCTTACAGTCTTATCTCAATTAGAAATAGAAATTGTATCGGAACGAACTAAATTTGGTTTAAATGGAGCCATTAAGTCAGGTCATATTCCAGGACAGCGACCATTTGGTTATAAGAGTGCAGAAGATAAAAGAATGGTTATAGATAACTCTACTCGTCCTTATGTAGAAAAGATATTCGATATGTATTTAGAAGGTAAAAGTTTTCAGCAAATTGCTAATTACTTTAAAGAAAATAGTATCTATCCTAAAAAGAATTGGAAAGATACTACTATTCAAAAGATTATTGATAATAAAATCTATATGGGAGATTATGAACAATATAAACGAATTGGTAAACAAGAAAATTTAGAACCTATTGTTTATATGAATGTCGTAGAACCTATTATATCTCGTGCTAAATGGGAAGAATGTCAAAGGCAAAAAGAAAGAAATCAAAGAACTTATACTAGAGATAGAGTTTATACTTTCTTTCAAAGATTAAAATGTCCTAGTTGCAATAGAATTATGAAATGTAAAGGTTCTGGTGGTAATAAAAGAAAGTATATGTATTATACTTGCGAGCATTGTCACATCAACTTTAATGAAGACCATGTAGAACATTTATTAAGAGATTTTATCTATGATTTACTAGAATATGATATGGCAGTTAAAAAGTTTTTTCTACCTGTTTTAGAAGATAAAACAAATAATATTGATACTACTTCTATTGATAAAGAGATTAGAGATTTAGAGAAACAAAGAAATAGAATTAAAGATTTGTATATTAAAGGCATTGTAGAAATTGACGATTTTAAAGAAGATTATAAACTAATTGAAGATAAACTTGCTAACCTTGAAAGTAAAAAATTAGAGTTAGTTAATTTAGAAACTTTTAACTACTCTCCACACGAATTACTCGCACAAAGAGATTTAGAAAAAGAAAAAATGATTAGACTAGATACTTTAAATAGTGTTTTAAAAACTAAATGGAATGGTATGGATAAGTCTGAAAAACAAGAATTTATATCTAAATTTATTGATACTATTGAGATAAAAAAAGATAGTAAAGGTAATTTAATTCTTGAAAAAATTAATTTTAGAAACGGATTTATAAGACAATTAGTAAAGTTTTATGATGCAGGTATCTTTGATGTAGCAGTACCTGTTATGGTTGATAATAAAGAAGAATATATCAAAGGTGGCAGAATGAATGAAGAACAATTAGATAAATATCTATCTAAAATGAATGAACATTTTGAAACATCTTTTTATGAAATGTATGAAACAATTGATGAAGAAACTAATGAAATAACACTTGAATATCAACCAAAAGATAATGAAAAAATTATAAGATTTGTAGCAATTTCATTAAAAGAAAAGTTCCCTATAATAGTAGATAATGTTAAAGATAAATATGGAATTATTAGCTACAAAACAAATAAATTATTAGAAAATAAGAAGGGATTTGATTAAATTATGAATACTGATTATAAAAAAATTGGAGATTATTTATTACCTAATTTAGTGATAAAAAATCAAAATTATGGAGAAATAAACAAGTATGGTTACTTGCGATTAAACTATATTAAGGGACACAAAAAAGGGTTATATCAGACACTTTTAATGAAGAAAGAACTAACAAACCATCTTCTTTCAGTAAGTAAAGAATGCGAAGAAAGATTAAAAACTTTAATGGATAATTATATTAAAAATGATGAAAAACTATCTGAAAAAAGTAAAGAAAATAATCAACTTGAATGGGTAAAATTGATGAATAATTATAAAAATACTGCTGAAGAAATTATTCTAAAAGAGTTAATTTATGTCTGATGTTGTCATAAGCAAGCAAGGTGGTATTACTCCCACCACTACAAAAGAAAGGATAAACCTATAATGGCGACAACATCAATTTGGAGTATTAAGAATAATTTAAAGCAGTCTATAAATTATATTATCAATCCAGAAAAAACTTTTAATAAAGATTATGGTAATAGAGAGTCATATAGTTATTTAGAAGAACCTATTAAAGATTATAATTTTAAACAAGAAAAAGTTTGCTATGTAAGTTGCTTAAATTGTGATGAAGATAATCCTTGTGATGATATGGAGTTCACTAAAGAAAGATTTAGAAAGAAAGATGGAGTTCTTGCATACCATGCTTATCAATCATTTAAAAAAGGAGAAGTTACTCCTGACATTGCTCATGAGATTGGAGTTAAGTTTGCAGAAGAAATGTTTAAAGATTATGAAGTGGTTATTGCAACACATCAAAATACAAATCACATTCACAACCATTTCATAATCAACTCTGTTTCTTTTAAAAGTGGTAAGAAATATAATAACAATCTTACCAATATATCAAAGATAAGACACATTTCTGATTCACTATGTTCAGAATACGGACTATCTGTTTTAGATGAAGATAAGTTTTATAAAAGGACTTATACCAAAAGTATTTCAAATGATGAATATTACAAAACTCTTAAAGAAGATTTAGATAATGTAATTAGTTATTCAGTAACTTTAAAACAATTATTTGAGAGAATGAGATCATTAGGTTATAAAGTATATTCTCGTAATGGTGTAATAACTATTTATAGAGATGGTGAGAATAAAGTTAGGATAGAAAATGTATTTGGTAAAGAATATTCAAAAGAAAGACTAAACCAACGATTATATTTATCAAGACAAATTGCATTTAAACCTATGTCACAAAAATCTATATTTGAAGAATATTCTAGGACTAATAAACCATATAAAGGAATATATGGATTATATTTATACTATTGCTATTTATTAGGAGTATTTCCAAAGAAACATCCTAAGCAATATCTTCCATATTCTATCAGAAAAGAAGTTTATAAATTAGAACAAACTTCACAACAAGTTAGATTTATGCATGAAAAGAATATTGTTACAAAAGAAGATTTAGATAACTTTGTTAAAAATAACTCTAATGAATTAAGTAAATTAAAGGGTAAAAGAGAAAATCTTTGGAAAAGATATCATCGAGCAAAGACTGAAGATAAGAAAAATGAAATATTTGCTGAAATAAATGATATACAACCTAAAATCAGAGAGCTCTACAAATATGATAAGTATTGTAAAGAAATAATTAAAAGAGCTGAAGGCATACAAAATAATCTTAATAATTTTGATAAAGATATCCAAAAAGAAAAAGACAATTCTAGGAGTTTATGACCTAGTTTTGTCTTTCTTATTTTTTTGGACCTTTTCCTGCTTCTTGTCTTCCATATCCATATTCTTCTAATAATTTGTCAAGATAATCTCCATATCTTTCTCTAATATATGAAAGTATTTCTTCTTGTCTTGCTTTAAAAGCATCTTGACTCATATTTTTATCGTCAGTATTAAATGAAGAATTAAGATAATCGAAATATGCTTTATTTGCTCTTTCTAAGGCTTCTGTAGTACGATACTCTCTACCGTCTTTGCCAATGTAATATATCATTGAATCTTTTTTAGAAGTGTCAATCTTTTGACTATCCCAATATGCTTTATTTGCTGCTCTTACTTGATCCATAGTAGCATACTCTCTGCCATCAGCACCTTTATAATAAATACCTTTGCCATAATCAGTTCTATTATCAACTTTATCAAGATTATTGTAATAAAGCATTTCTCTTTTTTGTGAGTCAGTCAATTCATATTCTGGTTTTAATAAACCTTTTTCATCATACATATTATCTGCCATATTTTATACCTCCTACTAAAATTATATCATATATTTTATTATTTAACAAATATTAGGTGTAGGCTGAGGATTTGCACCTCAAA
>CAKPSO010000017.1 GCA_934183185.1 uncultured Bacilli bacterium
CGATTTTGTTTTCAAATTTTTTTGTTTGCAAACAAATTGCAAACATTTTGCTATTTTTAGCACTTTTTTGAACTTTTTAAAATCTCACAAGCCCTTATTTTATGGGCTATTTACCACAACAGTTTTTATATTTTTTTCCACTTCCACAAGGACAAGGATCGTTTCTTCCTATCTTAGTTACACGTTTAGGTTGTTTTTTAGCTTGTTCTTTTCCACCATCATTAGTTATTTTTGTTTTTGATACTTCTTTTCGCTCAATATTCTGTCTTATCTCTGATCTTACTAACATGATAGTAATATCATTATCAATTTTTTGCATCATTTTATCAAATAAGTCAAAGCCTTCCATTGTATAAGCACGAAGTGGGTCTTCTTGAGCATATCCTCTCAAATATATACCTTCTCTTAAGTGAGACATTGTATTAATATGTTCAGTCCAATGATGATCAATAACGTTTAAACTAATTGCTTTTTCAAATTCATCCTTTATTTCTTCTGGTATGTCTTTTAATTTATCTTCATATTCTTTTATTACTTTTTCAGTAATAATATCAATAATTTCTTCTGGAGTTCTGTTATCTACTTTTTCTTTAGATATATCCTTCTTTAATAAATTTTCGTTAACAAATTCAACTATGTCTTTTATATCATCATTAGTTAATCTGCCCTCTGGGAATATGTGAGAATTAACTAAATCAGATATGTGATCATGGATAGTATTTAGAACTGATTGATGGATTGAATTATTTTCAAGTATTTCATTTCTTCTAGCATACATTATTTCTCTTTGATTATTCATAACATCATCATATTGTAGTAATTGTTTACGTATATCAAAGTTATTTCCTTCAACACGTGCTTGTGCTGATGATAATGCTTTAGTAAATGTTTTACTTCTAATTGCTTGATTTTCATCAAATCCTAAGTTCTGCATCATAACTTTTATACGGTCTGTTCCAAAACGAACCATTAAGTCATCTTCCATTGAAACATAGAATTGTGTAAAACCTGGATCGCCTTGACGTCCTGCACGACCACGTAACTGATTGTCTATACGACGTGATTCATGTCTTTCGGTACCTATTACACATAAACCACCTAGTGCTCTTACCTCATCACTTAGTTTAATATCGGTACCACGTCCAGCCATATTAGTAGCAATAGTGACTGATTTACCATAACCGATTTTTTCGATTATTTCAGCTTCACGAGCGTGATTCTTAGCGTTTAATACTTCATGTGGAATATGTTTTTGTTTTAGTAGATTACTAATTAATTCACTTGTTTCAATGGCTATTGTACCTACTAATACTGGCTGTCCTTTTTTGTAACGAGCTTCTATTTCATTTACTATAGCTCTATATTTTCCCGCTTTAGTTGAATACATTAAATCTGGCATATCAATACGAGCAATAGGTTTATTAGTTGGTATTTCTATAACATACATATTATAGATATTTCTAAACTCTTCTTCTTCTGTTTTTGCTGTACCAGTCATACCTGATAATTTTTTATACATGCGGAATAAGTTTTGGAAAGTAATAGTTGCTAAAGTTTTTGTTTCTTGGTTAATTTTTACTCCCTCTTTAGCTTCTATTGCTTGGTGTAATCCATCACTATAGGCACGTCCTTTCATTAGACGACCTGTAAATTGGTCTACAATTATTACTTCACCATCTTGTACTACATAGTCAATATCATTATGCATTGAATAATTAGCTCTTAATGCTTGATTTATATAATGTACAAGATCTGAATGTTCTACATCAAACAAGTTATCAACTCTAAAATTCTTTTCTGCCTTTTTGACACCATCTTCTGATAAAGAAACATTTTTAGTTTTTTCATCATAGATATAGTCATCTTTTGCTAATGACTTGGCAAAACGATCTGCATCAATATATAAATTAGCACTTTTCATTTCACCACCAGATATAATTAATGGGGTTCTTGCTTCATCTATTAAAACTGAGTCAACTTCATCGATGATGGCAAAGTTTAAAGGTCGTTGTACTCTGTCTTCTTTTCTAACTACCATGTTATCACGTAAATAGTCAAAACCTATTTCATTATTAGTAGAGTATAAAATATCACAGGCGTACTGTTCTTGTTTTTCTTTTGGTGATAATTCACGTAAGTTTACTCCTACAGTTAATCCTAAGAATTTATATACTTTTCCCATCCATTCAGCATCACGACTAGCCAAATATTCATTAACGGTGATAATATGAACACCATCGCCTGTTAAAGCATTTAGATAAGCTGGTAATGTAGCAACTAGAGTTTTTCCTTCACCTGTTTTCATTTCTGAAATATTACCATAATGAATAGCTAAAGCACCTAATAACTGTACATAAAATGGTTTTAACCCAATAGACCTAAAGGCTGCTTCTCTAGCTAGCGCAAAAGCTTCTACTAATATATCTTCTAGTGTTTCGCCATCTGCTAATCTCTTTTTAAATTCTTCTGTCTTTTTAGGAAAATCACTATCTTTTAATTTCTGCATTTCTTCATCTAATGCATCAATTTGATCAGCAATTTTAGTAAATCTTTTTAATTCTTTATATTCATGGTCAAATAATCTTTTTAATAATTCCATTGTATAATCATCTCCTGTACCAATATTTTACCAGAAAATATAGCATATTTAAAGTTTTTATATACTTTTTACTGAGAAAAATATCTATATTTTAAAAAAGAAGCTTATTCAGCTTCTATAATTCCATAATCTCCGTCTTTTCTTTTATATACTAAGGCTGGTTGATTAGTAGCTACATCTTTATATAAATAGAATTGATGTCCAAGAAGTTCCATTTGTAGGATTGCTTCCTCTTCATCCATCGGCTTTACTTCTATTTTCTTTCTTTTTACTATTTCATTTTCTTTATCTTCTGGAATTTCTTCTATGTAATCAAAGGCAAACTCCTTAGCTTCTTTCATTTTTTTTGTTTCTAGACGAGTTTTATTTTTTCTAATTTGACGTTCTAGTTTATCAACTATCACATCAATAGCTGCATAAAAATCTTCCTGTTCTTCCTCAGCTCTTAAAATAATTGTTTTTAGTGGTATAGTTATTTCCACTTTATGTAGGCGATTAGGAATTTTAACAATTACATTTGCACTCACTTCTTCTGGAGAATCAATATACTTATTAAGTTTATTTAATTTCTCCTCTGCATATTCTTTCATTGCATCAGTAATGGTTACCTTACTTCCTCTAATTGATATATTCATATATCATCCCTCCCAACTATATAATAACATAATTTTATTTTTAAATAAAGAAATAATCTTTTTTTACATATTTTCACATTTTTAGGCAAGAAAAAACTACCTATTTGGTAGTTGATAGTTCTTTCACAACGACTACATCAACTGCTTGTAGTCCTTTTCCAGTTTCAAGTAATTTAAATTCTACTAATTGACCTTCTTGCAATGTTTTGTATCCATCTTGTTTTATTGCCGAATAGTGAACAAAAATGTCCTCTTTATCTGTATATTCAATAAATCCATATCCCTTGTCATTATTGAACCATTTAACGATTCCTCTCATCACTGCCACCTCACCTTCTATTCCGTTCATATTTCTTACACCTTTACTGCGTGTACTACGATACTACAGTGATATCACTTTTTTTGCGCATATTAATAATATCATTTTTGAGTGTCGAAATTTGTCAAAATATGTTTTCCAGTCATTTTTTATATGGTTTCCGTATTTTTTAATTACTGGTTGTACAAAATATACCAAAAAATGGTACTTCAAAGTGATTTTGGGCCTTTTTTCCGTATTTTTAAACTTCGATGTTAACATTTAATTAACATTGTAGGGAGTGAGCGATATGAAAAGATTATTTCTAAAATACTCTTTAAAAATAGTTAGTGATTATTATCCTAATTATGATGAGGACAAACTGGATGAGATTAGATATGGACTCGAGGCAACTTATCTTTCTCTTACAAAAACATTCGTAATACTGGTTGTTTGTTGTATTTTAGGAATTATTAAGGAGGCATTAATATTACTGGTACTATTCAATTTTCTGAGACTTACAGGATTTGGATTGCATGCTAGTAAAAGCTGGATGTGTTGGGTTAGCTCAAGCATAACTTTTATTGGAATACCATTTTTATGTAGGTCAGTTACAGTTCCAAATTATATATTATGTAGTGTGTGTATAATTTGTATATTGTGTTTCTTCCTCTATGCACCGGCCGATACTAAGAAAAGACCGTTAATTTATGCAAATAGGAGACTAATATATAAGATAATAACAGTGACTATTGGAATATTTTATACAGTGCTAGTATTTCTTGTTGATAACTCCTTAATTCAAAATGAGCTTGTTTGTGCAATGTTAATAGAAAGTGTACTAATACATCCGTTAACCTACAAAGTTTTCAAACTTCCATATAATAATTATAAGACCTATGTATTAGCCAAAAATAGTTAATAGGAGGTTCTAATGAAAAAATTATTTGCTATGGTTTTATCTGGTATTGGTGTTTTAGCTGCTGGGGCTGCATCTATGGCTTGTCCAATTATCGTATTAGATGAACCTAAAATGAGTAAATCTATGATTGAAAGATAAAAAACATGGTGCTTGGTTTTTACTAGGTACCATGTTTTTTTATGCTATTTTTTGGGATGAATAGTAAGTTCTTGATAAAAGTAATTATCTAAAATACCAGTTTCCTTTTCAAATAAGTTATTTCTACTAATAATCTCATTTACAATATGTAAACCATTACCTCTATTCATGCCTTTCTTACTACTATATCCATATTCTTCAATCTTTTCTAGATCAATATCGCCTTTAAATGTATTAGCTATTACTAATTTTATATTATTATCTTCAACATACATTTGTATAGATACTGATTTTTCTTTACTTTCACTTGCTGCTTCACGAGCATTATCCAAATATATTCCTATTATACTATATAAATTTTCTTTGTCTTTTGAACTGTAATTCTTAACTGATGATTTTTTGATTTCTCTACTAATATTAATTTCTACATCTATCTTCTCATTCATCATTTCTAGAATTTTATAATTCATGAAGCCTTTTAATTCTTGGGATGGAACATACTTTAACTCAGTTAACCAATAATACTTATTATTTTGGGTTTTATTAAGTAAGTTAGCAATATAATCATGTGCTTCTGTACACTCTTTTGGAATCATATTGTCTATCGCTATTAAGTGATTCTTATTATCATGTACCATCATTCTATATTCCTCTAGTAAACCTTCTTCGTTCTTAGAATATTGAGCTAATTTAGTATATTTATCAGTGAAACCATCAATTTCTGATTTTTGTTTAATCATATAGATACCTATGAAACATGATAATATTATTAGAATCATTGTAGTTATGAAATCAGTATTTAATGTCCATTGCTCAACTGGCGTCCTAGCTACTAGAATAGTTACAATTAACAATACTATTATTCCTGATGTCACTATAGTTAAATCATAATTCTTTATACTTCTAAATAGTTTTATATAAAATTTCCTTAAAACGCAGAATATTGCAGCAGAAAAACCTAGTGTTATTAAACTCATTGGTATTGAATATTTAATTATTCCAAATAGATTTATGTTAATGAATTTGCATATTGTTGATAGAATAATTGCAGCTATTACTTCAGCTAAATAAAAATTTAAATATACTATTAAAGTACCTACAATAATATCTGATATTTTTTCTTTATACTTTTTTCTATTAAATAGTATCATCATTATAAATACCATTATTACTTTAACAATAATATCTACGCTATTTCTTTCAATTATATTTATTGTAGTTATAATTGCTGAATACAACATTATAACTAAGAAACTTGGAATTGTTTTACTACTTTTCTTTTGAAAAATTAAGTCTGACATATACCAATATCCTGTTAATGTTACTACACATCCTAATAGTGCTTCTATGAATTTAAACATAAATCTCACCTCTTTTCCTTATAATATTACCATATTTTACCAATTTTTGACATAAAAATAGATAACATTGAGTTATCTATTTGTTAACTTTTGAATTGCTCTGGAATTTTATAATCTCTGGATATATATTCTGAATAATCTCTTTAAATGGTTTTCTTTTTTCTCTAGATAATAATCTAGTACTACTATTTGTAAAACTTATAAGTCTATTAGCAAAATCAACATTTTTTATTCTAAATATATTAACTATACAACCTCTATGTGTACGAAAAAATCTGGGATCATGTCTTAGAGTTTCCTCTAACTTACCTATCTTGTAAGTTGTATACTTTTTAGAACCATCCGCTAATACTATAGTTGTATCAACATCATTTGGTTCTCTTTTAATATACAGTATGTCATTATAGTAAAACTGTTGAAATTCACCATTGTATTGAAATTTTAAACACTCTGAATTAGTTACAATCATATAGCTAACTATCAATGTATTTTTTAATTCTACAGATACATTATTAAACTTTGATATAAAATTTAAAGTTAATAACTTGCTTGTGAATACATTCTGTTGAAGACTATCATGACTAGTTACAATAATAATTTGACTTTCCCAATCTCCTTTTTCTCTTATTTCTCTAGCTAAATCAAGTCCACTTTTACCAGGTACCTCAACATCAAGAATATATATTTTCTTTCCTGGTATTGATAGAGCCTTCTTAGCATTTTTATCATAACTATCAACCTCAATAATAGAATAACAATCACTGCGATCTCCCATTAACTTAATTATTATGGATATATATTGATCACGGATATTTTTATCATCCTCATAAATTATAAAGTTTACCATGTGTTACCGCATCCCTAACTTTTAATTTTTTTTAATTTTTTTCTTTTTTCGTCTTTTCGTTTACTTTTTGATTTTTTAATTTTACTTTTAACCTCTGTTAAAGTTGGAGGCTTTTTCTCTGTAATTATACTTGTATAACATACAAACCATATTAATATAATAGTTAGTATTATATATATTACTCTTGCTGCCTGTGGGTCTCTTAATACATAAAATATAGATGTTAAAGCAAATAAAATATTTATTCCATATATAATTAATACTGTCGTTCTTTGAGAAAAGTTCATTCCTAATAGTTGGTGATGAAAGTGTTGACGATCAGCAGAAAATATAGGTTTTCCTTTAAGACTACGACGTATAATAGCAAATAAAGTATCAATAATTGGTAGACCTAAGATTAATATTGGTACAAATAAAGATGTTAAAGCTGTACCCTTAAATCCTAATAATGAAATAACTGATATTATAAAACCCATGAACTGGCTACAACATCCTGCAAATATTTTAGCTGGATAAAAATTATGTACTAGGAAACCTAAAGTTGCACCTAACATTATAAAAGTTAAAGTAATTTCTAGTGAACCAATTCTACCTTGATAAAAACAAATTATACCAGTAGTTAAATAAAATATCGAAGTTACACCACCACTTAGACCATCTAAGCCATCAGTAAAGTTTATTATATTTATGCAGCCTACTATGAATAACATAGTAACTAGTTTAGAAAATATACCAAAGTTTATTACTAAACCAAATGCCGATATATGTGTTAATACTATGTCACCATAAAAAACTATTATAGCAGCAGCAATTAATTGCCCTATTAACTGTTTTGAAGCCTTTAAATCGTTTATGTCATCTATTATACCTGTTAGTACTATAACTATACTTCCTATTAATATAGCGTTCATTTTGATACTGTGTTGACCAAATAACATGTAACCAAATAAAAATGACAGGAAGATACCTAAACCTCCTAACTTAGGAATTGGTTTTTTATGTATATGTCTATTTTCCTCAGTATTTCTAGGAATGTCTATAGCACCGATATGATGAGCTATTTTTTTCATCAATGGCATTATTAAAGCACTAAATATAAATGTCGTTAAAACAATTTTTATAATATGATCAATGTCACTTCCAAACATATATGATCACCTCACTACTTATTTTTTATATTATAACATGTATTTAATAGATTTTTCTATATTTTTGCATATTAAAATAGATAACATTTAGTTATCTATTAGTTCAATTCTATCTAGTAATATGCCTGTTCCTTCAACTACATTAGTTAGTGGGCTATCAGAAATAAATACAGGTACCTTTAGTTCTGTTCTTAGTTTAGTTACTAAGCCTTTTATTAGAGAACCACCACCGGTTAATACTATTCCTTTATCCGCTATATCTGCTGATAATTCCGGCGGAGTTTTTTCTAGTACTGATTTAGCTATAGATATTATTTTTTTAATATCATTTTTTAGAGCCTCTTCTATATCATTAGAATTTACTTTTATTGTTTCTGGTAAGCCTGTAGTTACACTTCTACCTGTTACTTCTATTTCACTTGGATCTTTTTCTTTTAAAACAGTTCCTATTCCTATTTTAATATCTTCAGCTGTTTTTTCTCCTATTATGACCTTATATTTTTCTTTTATAAAATTTATAATATCTGAATCAAAACTATTACCAGCTATTTTTATTGAGTCACTAGTTACTATACCACCTAGTGATAATACGGCAACATCTGTAGTTCCTCCACCTATGTCTATTACCATACTACCAGTTGGTTTTGAGATATCTATTCCTGCTCCTACAGCTGCTACTTTAGGTTCTTCTTCTAAAAATACTTTTCTGGAACCAGTTCTTTCCGCTATTTCACGAATGGCATTCTTTTCAACTCCAGTTATATTGGATGGACAACAAATTAAAATGCGTGGTTTTGATAGCATACTTCTTCCAATAGCTTTTTTTATAAATCTATTTAGCATTTCCTCTGTTATGTCAAAGTCAGCAATTACTCCATCTTTCATTGGTCTAATAGCCGTTACTTTCCCTGGAGTTCTCCCAATCATATCCTTAGCTTCTTTTCCTACTGCTAATACTTTATGAGTATTGGTTTCAACACTTACTACGCTAGGTTCATTTAATACTACACCTTTTCCTTTTACGTAAATTAATATATTAGTAGTTCCTAAATCTATTCCTATATCACGCACTTTATCACATCCTATGTTTTTAGTTTAAGTTTTAAATATTTATCTTTAGTTGCCTTACCACCTCTTATATGTCTTACCTGTAAATGATTTTTGAATATATCATCTATCTTTTCATATTTGACTTTATCTATTTCCATTAATCTTTCTGTCATATCTTTATGTACTGTGCTTTTACTAATATGAAATTCTTTAGCTGCTTCTCTAATAGTACATTTTGAATTTTCAATATAATCAGCTATTTTTATTACACGACTTATTAGTTTTTTATTCATATTGACCTTCTTTCTAGTAAATTATATTTTTACTAGTTGGCTTTATGAATATTAGTTAATTTCGTTTAATTTTTTATCTAAATAATTTTCTGGATCTACTAATACACCATTTACTGTTAGCTCAAAGTGTAAATGATTACCTAAATCTTTATTTAGTTCACAAGTACCGCTTTTACCTATTACTTGACCTGATACTACTTTGTCTCCCTTTTTAACACTTGCTTGACTTAGGCTTTGGTATACACTTATTATTTCATTATTATGTCTTATAGTTACACTTTTACCAAGCAATTCTTTATCTTCTACTTCAATTACTTCACCATCTAGAATACTTACTACATCAAAGACATCATTTTGAATATAGTCTATACCAGTATTTTGTAGGTAAGTGTTTTCATGATAGATAATAGAATTTTTCTGTTCATCTTCTGGAGCTTTATAATCGTAGTAGTTTTTACCAATAGTAATATTTTCACTTGTATATGGTCTTAGAATAACTGTATCTGTACTTATTACTGGTACATATTCATCTAGAATAGCTCCTGATACGTAGGTTAATTCTTCATCTAACTTAGCATTTGGTTTATTTATAAAATAAACACTTAATACCAAGGCTATAACCATAGTCATGTATACTACTGGTAATACAAATGGTTTTAGTACTAATCTCTTTTTCATTTTCTCACCTCATTTAAAGTTTGAACAAATAAAGAATAATTATACTATTTTTTAAAATATTTTTGTAGCTAGATAAAAATCATATAAAAATGAAGTAACTAACTGGATCATCGATAAAGCAAGAAGAAAGTAAAATACTCGTGCTTGAATTACATGATTTTTTTTAAATATTTGATTAATATTTATAGCATCGAATGCCCATATAACTACTATAGTTACTAAAATATATAAAAATGTTTTAGCTCCCATTTACTTCTTCCTCCTTGGTTAAGATGCGTTTATGATTTTTTTCATATTTTTTTATTTTTTCTAAACGGCGATTATGTTTATCTAAATTAGAGTATTCTGTTTTTAAAAAAGCATCTACTATATCTAAGGCTCTAAATTTACTAATACTTCCATCTAGAGATAATATATTAGCATCATTATCTAATCTAGTTAATCTGGCTTGTCTTACAGTGTCAACTTTGGCACAGCGTATGCCTATAACTTTATTACAAGCTATAGATATTCCTATTCCAGTACCACAAATTACGATACCATAATCTACTTCTTTTTTGACTACAGCTTCACCTATACGGAAAGCATAATCTGTGTAATCGACTGACTCAAGGCTAGATGTTCCATAATCTATTACCTCATAACCTTTTTTCAACAAATACTTTTTTATTTTTTCTTTTAACGGATAACCACGATGATCATTAGCTAATCCTATTTTCATTTTATCACCTCTTCTATAATACATATTTTACCATACATAAAGCAAGATAATGTAACAAATTCATCCTTTAATTTGAGTTTTATTTTTTCAATATAATAAAAAGGCTTACACTAATTAGTAAACCTTGTTTCATAAAATGGATCTTCTGGTCCTAACTCAATAGGTTCTTGGTTAAGTAATTCTAATTGTTTTTCAGTTAGATAATCCTTTTTAATAACTATCTCCATCACATATTCATCAAAATAATTATCATTCATTATAAAATATCCTTTATTATCTTTATCTCCCCAACTATTTTCTACTTTCCAACGAACTGGTTTATTATCTACTAAGTGAACACCAACTAAACTCATTGCATGAGCTAAAGTAATAGCATTGAGATTTAGATTTTCTTCCTGATTTAACATTTTAAAATTAAAGACATCTTCATAATTGTAAGAATTAGTATCTAGAATTCCTTTTTCTTGATTGCGCATTTTCTTTACTTCAGCACCAAACCAAACAGGGATATTATCCTTTAATTGAGCAATGGCTAATTCTTTAAATTCTACTAAAGGTAAATTTATAAATTCAATTACTCCTTTATTTAAAATATTATCTTTGTATTTGCCATAATACTTTTTATAATATTCTTTATTATACATTTTCATAGAAGCAACAGGTATAAAATCATCTAGATTTAATGTACAATAACAATTATAAAACTCTTGTGGAGTTAGTTCTTTACTTACAATTTTATTATCTTTATCTTTATATTCAAATAATATTTTTGTTGGTGGTACACCAAGCATTTTAGATAAAATTATATAGTTTTCTTCTACCATTGTTTCTATCATTTCTTCCATAGCTTTGATAGAGGTCTTTTTCTTTTTTGCTTCTAATAATTTATAAATATCTCTTTTTATCTTTTCATTAAAAATAATCATTAAACTATAACTATCTTCACTTGTAGCATTTTCTGGCATATATGAACTAGGTATAATACCATATTTTTTTACTAATTCTCTAAAATATTCAAAATAGCCACCTTCTTCAAGATTCAATATTTTTAAACTATTTAATGTGTCAAAATCATATTTTTCTAATGATACTATATTTTCATAAATTGTATTTGATTTTTCTAACTTGTCATAGAAAGTTAAATAATTAACTGATAAATCAATATTTTCTGGTTTAATATTAAGATTTTTAGCTATATCATGTTTTATCATATTTATACCAGCGAAAGCCCAACAACGTCCACTCTTTTTTTGATCTAATCTTTTACTTTCTGGCAGTTCAATACTAAATACATTCTGATTATCTGTTAATACCTGACTATTGAAGCAGGTTTTATTTATACCATTGTTAATAATTGAATCTGATAACAGTTTATTTTGTTTATTACTATAAAATTTTTCTTGATATTCTTCTATATTAGTTAGTGTTATTTCTTTCATATTAAATTTTTCCTTTCTTGCTATCATTATACTATTCCTTACAAAAAAAATAAAGCTTATGCAGCTTTATCTTCACTGAATCCATATTTTTGATTGAACTTTTCTACACGTCCAGTTTTAGAGGCTCTTGTTTGTTTTCCTGTATAGAATGGATGACATTTTGAACATACTTCAACATTGATTTTATCCTTTGTTGACATTACTTTAAATGTTTCTCCACAGGCACAAGTAACAGTTGCTTCTTTAACTTCTGGATGAATTCCTTTTTTCATCTTATTCACTCCTTCCATACCTAGATATTTGCCTAGGTGATTTGAGCTTTTTCTTCGCCATGACTACATTTAAAGTCATAGTAATTAAATGCACTGTTATTGTATCAAAAGTTTTTATACTTGTCTAGTATTTAATAATTTAATTTTTTTAAAACAGCTTTAGCTATAGCTTGATAACCTTCAATATTGGGATGAATGTCTAAAGGATTAGGTAAAAAGTCACTATTTTTTTTGAATAACTGATAATTAGATATATAAATAGCGTGGTATTTTTTAGCTAGTTTCTGATATTCATCATCTACATAGCTGAATAATAAATCCAAGTCTTTTTCATTAATATTAAATAAAAATGGTATTGGGTTATAATATCCTACTATTATTAATTTACTTTTAGCATATTTTCTTACTTCTTTTAAACATAAATCAATATTAGGCATTATATCAGATACAATATATTTATAATTAGATATTTCATCTATGTTTAAATTATCTTTATTTATTCTAGCTAAAAAATCATTGGCACCAATGCTAATAGTTACTAAATCTGATTCTCTTAAATCTCTTTTGATATCTCGATACTCCTTTAATTGGGTTATAACATCACTAGTCTTATAACCACTTTTAGTATACTTTTTAGTATATCTATCTAGTTTATTTTTACTTTTTAAATCATCAGCAATAAAATCAGTATAACCATAATTTATTTCACCGTAGGGATTTCTGCCTTCTGCTACTGAGTCTCCTAAAGCAATATAAATCATTTTATTATTATTAAACATTTTATATATAGTGAATACACTTACCATAATTAAAATTAATAGTAATAATAATTTCTGTTTCTTTTTCATTTTTCCTCCAAAATAAAAGAATAGTAGATTATTCTATCTATTCTTAGTTTATTTATATATTTTGAATTTAGACTTTTTTTAAACACTTTGATTGATATTCTGTAAGACAACTAAAATCTTTAGCTATAGTTGATAGAGGAAGAGATTCTAGATATTTATTAATTACTCCTAAAAATATAAGTTTATATGACTGGTATAATATATCTACAATATAGAGATTATTTACCGATATATTCTTATTATTCATAATTTTAATATACAATTTGGTTGATTCTATATAATCATAAGCATTTCTATCATATGATAAATGTAGGCTTTCTAGTAATAATTTCTGTTTTTGAGTAGAATCTAGTGTTTGAAAATAATTAGTTATTTTTTCTTGTATATAACGTTCTATGTTGATTTGATGATGTAGTAGAGTATCTATAAATATATCATCTTTAAATTCAGCAAATTTATGGTATTCTGTGCTACTATCAAATGAAGTAGATGTGTCTTCTATCTCTGATATGATTTCTATTCCTAAAACTATATCAAATATCTCATTAACAGTTTCTAATAGATGTTTTTTATTAGTTAGATACGTATATGTATATTCTAAATCATCAGTTACTTCACTATATATATCATTCATTTTTAAGGGAATATTTTCTTCTTTTAATCTAGATATTAAATTTACTTGGAGATAAGTGTTTTTAATAAGATTTTCTAAACTTGCATTATTTAGGTATTTGTGAGTATTTCTAGGATCTTTACAGTATTTTTGACCTCTTTTAGTAATATTTTTTATTTCAGGACTCATAATTTTACTATTTAAGATACACTGTAAGTTTTCTATTTCTATAAATAATTCTGGTATATCATTCCATGTCATATTATTTCCTCTTTTCTGCTAGCTATTATACCATAGAAAAAGGGAAGATTAATTGTCTTTCTCTATTAATTCTATTTTAGCACCAACATCAGTTAATTTTTCAATAATGTTTTCATATCCTCTTAATACATGATCAACATTTTTTATTTCTGTTTGCCCATCAGCTACTAATCCGGCTAATACAAGACATGCTCCAGCTCGTAAATCTGTTGCTTCAACAGTATTTCCTGTTAGTGGAGTGTTACCTATTATTTCTATTTTAGAGCCATCTATTTTTATATTAGCTCCCATCATATTTAAATACGGTACGTTTTGAAATCTATTTTCATAGATTGTTTCTTCTAAAGTAGATGTACCATTACATTGAGTTAAGAGAGTAGTTATTGGCTGTTGTAGATCTGTTGGAAATCCTGGGTAACCTAAAGTTTTTATTTTTACACCCTTAATATCGTCAGTTTTTGATACTGTTACACAATCTAGACCTACATCTACTTTTACTCCCATTTCCTTTAATTTTAGTATTAAAGTTTCAACATGTTCGGGGATTATATTATCTATTTTTAGTTCTTTACCAACTAGAGCTCCAGCAATGATATAGGTACCAGCTTCAATTCTATCAGGAATTACTTCTGTGTAACATCCTTTTAAGTGGTCTACTCCTTGAATACGAATTTCACTTGTTCCTGCGCCAGTTATATTGGCTCCCATATTGTTTAAGAATATAGCTACATTAACTATTTCTGGTTCTTTGGCAGCATTTTCTATAATGGTTTCACCTTTGGCTTTTACCGATGCGATAATAGCATTAATTGTAGCTCCTACGCTAGGCATATCTAAGTAAATATGAGCACCTATTAATTCGTCAGCATAGATTTTATATTTATTATCTTTTTCTTCTACGGTAGCTCCTAAGGCTCTAAAACTCTTTAAAGTTTGATCGATGGGGCGTGCTCCTATATTACAGCCACCAGGGAAATACATTTCAACATATTTATATTTTCCAAGTAGAGCTGCCATAAAATAATATGATGCGCGTAACTTGGTAGATAATTCTTTGGGAATTTCCTTATTATTCATATTGTTACAGTTAATTAAAATACTTTCACTAGCTCTTTTAACATCTGCACCTAGATACTCTAATATCTCAGTTAAGGCATCAGTATCAGTTATTTCTGGTACATTACAGATTGTTACTTCATCATCCGCTAGTATGGCAGCTGGTATTAAAGCAACAGATGCGTTTTTAGCTCCACTTATTCTGATAGTACCTGTTAATTGGTTTTTACCATTTACTTTTAAAATTTTCATTTTACTCCTCCAGTAGTCTATATTATATTGTATTAATTTTTTGTGTCATTGGTCATATACATTTCAATATATTCTCGTATTTTATTTTTAATTGCTTGTTTACCACTTCCAATTACTTTACGTAGATCATACTGATTTGGGTTATTAATAATATATTCTTTTACTTTATTATACCATGCTATTTGTAATTCTGTGTTAATATTAATTTTGTTTATACCACAGTTTATAGCCATCTTTATATCAGAACTAGGAATACCGGTTCCACCATGTAGTACTAGTGGAATATCTATATTAGTACTTATTTCTTTCATGGTACTAAAATCTAAATTTGGTTTCCCTTTATATAGTCCATGAACACTGCCTAGAGCTGGGGCTAGAGAATCAATATTAGTTTCTGTTACTAGTTTTAGGCAGTCTTCTAGAGTCGCATTACTTATAGTACTTACTACATTATCTTCACTACCACCTATATGTCCTACTTCTGCTTCTACCACTACATTTTTAAGATGAGCATATTCTACTACTTTTTTGGTTATATTTATATTTTCCATTAATGGGTAGTTTGAAGCATCTATCATAACTGATGTAAAGCCTGCATCTATAGCTTTTTTACATACATCAAAGCTTTTCCCATGATCTAAATGTAAGCATACTGGTATCGTTATATTCAAATCCTTAATTAAACCATTTACTAATGATACAACTGTATTACATCCTCCCATATAGGAAAGGGCCCCTTCACTAACACCAAGGATAACGGGTTTACTTAGTTCATTCATACTTTCTAAAATATACCTTGTCCATTCTAAGTTATTAATATTAAAATGAAAAATAACAGAATGATTAATTTTGGCATCTTTTAACATTTCTTTACTATTTACTAGCATAGCATCACCTATTTTATTTGTTTGTTGTACTCATTATATCATTTATTGAGTATTTTGATAATGCTTTTTACTCAGTAATTTTTATATTAAATAATTAATACCTAATATTAATAAGATAATACCACCTAGAACAGTTGTGATGCTGCCAAACTTACTTACTAGTTTTTTACCTAAAGCAACTCCTAAATATGTGAATATACCACTAGTAATAGCAAATATAATACCTGCTAAGACTATATTATTATTTAGTGCACTAAAAGCTATACCAATACTAAAACTATCAATACTAACAGTAAAAGCAAACATGCAAATTGACGCTATATTAGTTAATATTTTTACTTGTTCATCTTTTTTTAGTGATATTAACATTTCTAGTGATAAAATTATAAATATTATTCCTACCAGAGTATCGGGATTTATTGGGATTAAACTCAGTATTAATTTACCAAAGGTGTAACCTAATATTGGCATAAAGAAGTGAAATATTCCTACCATTATACTCATTAATTTTTCTATTTTTTCTGATAAATTTAGGGTACCATATATTAAAGCTAATGAAAATGCATCCATGCTTAATCCTACTGCTAATATTATAATAAGTGGTATTGACATAAAAAAACCTCCTATTTAAATATATGTTGGAGGTTTTAATTCTTTCATTTTTCTTTTTTCAAATACTACTGGTTGGATATTATAGGTATCAATTAATGAATCTATATCAGATAAACCACTTACTAGTTCACTAACTTCATGAGCATCTGTACCTATAGTTACATATTTTCCTACTATATTACGATATTCTTTTATTGTATCAGTAGTTGGAAAAGTACTATAACTACATCTTCTTGCTGCTGATGTATTAATTTCTATTATTTGATTGTTTTCCTTTATAGCTTGTAGTAATTCTTTAATTTGATTAGGAGTAAAGTAGTTAAAGTCATAGTATCTATTTATGTAATCTAGGTGTCCTACTACATCTATCTTTCTAGTTGTTATCATCGACATCAATCTTTTATAGTATTCATAGTAGGCATTTTTTATACCAACCATGGTCTTTGCTGATCTATCTATTTTGTGAACACTACCCATAATTAAGTCTAAGGATAGTTCATTTATTAGTTCTACTTCTTTAGGGTAAAGATTAGGTTCAGATATTTCTACTCCTTTATATAGTACCAGTTTTCCTTCGTAGATTTCATTTATACGATCTATTTCTACGTTACGTATTTTTAATGATGTTAATACATATGGTAATGGTTCTTTATCAAGTTCAACGTGATCAGTTATAGTTGCATAAGAAATACCATTTTTTACTAATGTTTCAACTATATCGTTTAATTTCATTTTACAGTCCCAAGAATAATTGGAATGAATATGCATGTTTTCTTTTATCATAATACCACCTACTAGTTAGTATATACTTTTTAAAAATACTTGTCTAGAATATCTTTTATAAAAGAATGATATTCTACAGTAGTTTTTTCTTCTGTTTCTTCTGCTTCTAGTAAGCATAGAGGTGGAAATAAAACGCACCACCAATTTTCTCCAATTCCATTTCCTAAAGTTACCACTAATGATTCATAATTACCTTCAGGATACACTACCCCTTTATAAGTTTTTTCAGGAAAATAGTTAGTGCCATAATTTATAGTATAGTCCTGGTTTATTTGGTTTTCCGTTAGTGTTGTCTTAACTGTAGTATCATATTTATTTAGATTGTGTTTTACTATATTCCTAGCTTCTTTTATATTTTTAGTATTAACTACATCATTATATAATTCTGTTTGAATTTTATTTCTTACTAATAATTTAATATCTTGATCACTCTTTTGATTACTATTAGCAATCACTCTAAAACGAATAGCTTGCTTAGGAATTAATACTTGATTACTTCTAGTATTTACTGTAGCTATTCCTAATAATACTAGACTTATTATAAATACTTTCTTCATTTTATCACCTATTTAATAGTGATATAGTTTGGAAATTTTTATACATAAAAAAATATCTTTATGCAAGATATTTTAAATATGATAGGCAAATATCATTCTATCTCTTCCTTGGAGATCCTGATATGATTCTATAGTTACATCTTTTAATACTTTTAATATTAGGTTTTCTATATCATTTTTTTGGGTGCAGCCTATTTCAAAAGCTATAAGATAAGAGTTATTTAAATGACTTTTAATATTTCTTAATATTTCACGATAAGCATCTAAACCATCTATACCAGCATAAAGTGCTAGTTTGGGCTCATTTTTAGAAACAATGGTTTCTATTTTTTCATTTAACTTTATATATGGGGGATTACTTATTACGATATCAAATTTATCAGTTATATTTTCCCAGTAATTGCTTTCTATAATATTAACGTCTACATTTAATTGTTTAGCATTTTCTTTAGTTATTTCTAAGGTATTAGGGTCTATGTCTACTAAAGTTACGTTAGCTAGTGGTAGATGTTTTTTAATAGTTATTCCGATGCAACCAGTTCCAGTTCCTAAATCAATTACCTTTAGATTTTTATTGGGAAATAGTTTATTTATATAGATAAGTGCTTTTTCTACTAATTCTTCGGTTTCAAATCTTGGAATTAAAGTGTGTTCATTTACTATATAATCATTTCCATAGAAGTTAGCTTTACCTATTACATACTGTACTGGTTTGTCAACTTTTAATAAAGCTATTTGAGATTTATACTTTTCTACTACGTCATCTGCCACTATTTCATCTAAACAAGTTAATAATTCTAAGGGGTTCTTATTTAGTAGGGCTGCTAGTAACATTTTAGCATGGTCTGAATGAACTTTACTTTTTCCATAAACGATTAGATCTTCAATGGTTTTAGAACTAGATTGATTCATTATCTGCACCACTTAATTTTCTTTTTTGATCTTCAGTTATTAGGGCTTCAATTATTTCATCTAAAGCACCATTCATAATTCTATCTAAGTTATTAGTAGTATAACCAATTCTATGATCGGTTACTCTATTTTGTGGATAGTTATAGGTTCTTATTTTTTCTGCTCTATCACCAGTACCAATTTTATTTCTTCTTTCATTACCTAGAGCTTGTTCCTGTTTTTCTAATTCTTGTTCATAAAGTCTAGCTTTTAATACTTTCATAGCTTGTTCTTTGTTTTGAATTTGACTTCTTTCATTTTGACAAGTAACAACGGTATTAGTAGGTAAATGGGTAATTCTTACTGCTGAGTCAGTAGTGTTTACTCCTTGACCACCACAACCTGATGAACGATAAATATCAATTCTTAAATCGCTTGGGTTTATTTCAATATTAACATCTTCTGCTTCTGGCATTACAAGAACTGTGGCAGTTGAGGTTTGAATTCTACCTTGAGATTCAGTTTCAGGTACCCTTTGTACACGATGAGAACCACTTTCATACTTTAATTTTGAGTAAGCACCCTCTCCTTTAACCATGAACTCTATTTGGGAAAAACCTCCAGCTTCTCCTTCTTCAGCATTTATTAATTCAATCTTAAATCCCTGCTTTTCAGCGTACCTTGTATACATTCTATATAAGTCACCAGCAAAAATATTGGCTTCATCTCCACCAGCGGCTCCACGAATTTCAACAATAACGTTTTTACTATCATTAGGATCCTTTGGTATTAATAATATTTCTAATTTAGATTCTATTTCTGGTTTTTCTTTTTCTAAATTTTCTAATTCTTCTTTGGCTAATTCGGCCATTTCTGGATCTTTTAACATTTCTTTTGCTTCTTTAATGCCAGATAATACTTTCTTATATCTATCGTATAAAATGACTGTATCTTCTAAGTCTGCTCTTTCTTTAGAAAGAGTTTTCATTTTATTCATATTACTGTATATTTCTGGATCAGATAATTCATGCTGTAGTTCATTGTATCTTGCTTCTATAGCATTTAACCTTTCTATCATATAAATCCTCCTTTAATTAATTATATGGATAGTCCCATATATTACTGCAAGTTATTATATCAATAATTCATAAAAATTACTAGTTATTTTGTGCCTGAACTGCAGTAATTGCGATAACACCTACTATATCATCAATACTACATCCACGGGATAAATCATTTACTGGTTTAGCCATTCCTTGAGTTAGAGGTCCATAAGCTTTAGCATGAGCAAATCTTTCTACTAGTTTATAACCAATATTTCCACTATCTAAGTTTGGAAATATTAAAACATTAGCTCTACCCGCCACTTCACTGGTTACAACCTTTATTTTGGCTATTTCTGGTATTATAGCTGTATCTAGTTGAAATTCACCGTCTATTTTGTATTCTCCATAGTTTTTATTAGCTATCTTGGTAGCATTTACTACTTTGTCAATATCAGAGTGATTAGCACTACCTTTAGTAGAATGTGAAAGCATAGCTACATATGGGGTATCTCCAATTAAATCTTGATAAGTTTGGGCACTATTATAAGCAATATAAGCTAATTCTTCTTCATCTGGATTTTGATTTAAACCACAATCAGCAAATATAAATAAGCCATTATTACCATAGGTACAGTTAGGTATATCCATTATGAAAAATGATGATACCATCTTAATATTTGGCTCTGTTTTTATAAGTTCTAGGGCTGGTCTTAAAGTATTACTGCTTGAATGGCAGGCACCACTTACTATACCATCTGCTTTACTATCTAGAACTAGCATGCAAGCATAATACATATAATCTTCTAATAATAATTTAGTAGCTATAGCTTTAGTCATACCTTTATGCTTTCTAAGTTCTACTAGTTTATTTATATATTCTTCTGTTAATTTATTAGTTTTTGGATCAATGATAATGGCATTTTTTAAATAACTTTCTTTACTGATAATTTCTTTTTCATTACCAATTAAAATAATATTAGCTATATTCTCTTTTAAGATTATCTTGGCTGCTGCTAGAATTCTACTATCCATTGTTTCTGGTAAGATAATTATCTTTTTATTTTGTTTAGCTTTCAGTTTTATTTTTTCTATAAAGTTCATAATATCACCATTCCTAATAAAATTATAACATGAAAAGCGAGAACTTCTACATTCTATAATATATAGTTTAAAATTTAATTAGATATTTTCTTGATTTTACTTTATTGATTTTATGATTTAATTCATCCATAAAGCCTTGATTTATAGTATTTTTATCGATTTCTTGATCATCTATATGATTTAAATAACTTGTTAGACGGTTAACAAGCTCTATTTTTTTAGACTTAATATTCTTAGCTGTTATTGATTCTTTTTGAAGTTTATCATCCCTGTTTTCACTAAACCATTGTATTTCTATTTCTTCTAATAATTTTATTTTTTCTTTTGTTATTGTAACTGTTCCTTTTCCTTTATATGCATTACGTTGGTTAGTTATCCAAATTCCTAAGGCTATTCCATTTTCATCATATTCATAGCCATTTATGGTTTTGAAAGTTCTTGGTATTTCTAGATTGCCATAGTGTTCGAAGTAGGCTTTCGCTAAATTATATTTTTCCTTCCAGGTTTCCATTGTATCTATATTCTCAAAACGCATTCCTATTTCTTCTAATAACTTTATTTGGTCTTTGGTTATTTTACCTCTTCCTCTTCCTTTATATGCTTGACGTTGGGTATCTATCCACTTTCCTAAAGCTATTCCATTTTCATCATATTCATAGCCATTTATGGTTTTGAAAGAAGCTGGTATTTCTAGATTGCCATAATGTTCAAAATAGGCTTTCGCTAAATTATATTTATCCATCCATGTCATAGATAATCTATCTGATACATATTTTAATATCTCATATAGATTCTGGTTAGTCATACTAATATTAAAATTGGTTGTACTTAGGTGAATAACTCTTTTCTTAGTTTTACTATTATTTTGTTTTCTTACTTCTCTTACTCTATCTTTTAAATTGTTTTCTAATTCTTTTATGTAATCTATATTATTAGTTAAATCAATGATAATAGGTGCTAAAAGTGTTTCTATGATTTCTTCTTTTTCCATATCATCTTTAATTTCTCTATTTCTTTCTTTACATAATAATCTTAACTCAGCTATATCTTTTTGATATAACTTATCATATTCTTCCTTATAATTTTCTCTTACTGATAGTCCTCTTCCTAATTGTTCATAATAAATAATATCTGATTTGGTACTTCTTCCCATAATCACACCATCTACTCCTGGTGCATGTACTCCTTCATTATATTGATTAATTGCAAACATAATTCTTAACTTATGATTGACTTTATTTCCATTCAAATCTTCATCATTATAAAATGCTTGGCGATTTTTCTTTCCTTCCTCTTTCATTTCACTAGTAGTTAAATATAATTCATAGTCATCTTCTGTTAATCCCATTTCTTGACACCATGTTTTTACTTCTTCCATAATAGTACTTATATCATTTACATTTTCTTCACTGTTTATTGGACAGAAATAATAATATTTTCCATTTCTTTTAATATTTTCTTTAAAAACATCTTTCATACTAGGTGCCATATGTACTTGGTTTCTGATATCGTTTAATATTTTTGATAGCTCTTTATAATTTTTAGTATTAGGATTTTCTTTTTCTAGTTTTATTTCTAATTCTTCTAATGTTTTTTCTAGATGAATATAGGCACTCTTATAAATTGGTTTTGGTAAAACAGCATCTATCATAGCATCACATAAATCATAATTACTAGCTACTTTATTAGAAAATATTTCTTCTCCTTCAGGATTTACCATATCTCTTTCATATGATGTTCCTCTATCTCTTACTGTATAAGCAGTCATTCCAAATACTTTTATATTAGGATGTGTTTCTATTATTTCATTTATTCTTGCTCCCCAAACTGGTGCACCTATATGATGAAATTCATCTAATATTAATAAATTAGCATTGAGGTCTTTTAATTCTTTACTACTTAGGTTAACAAAACTTTGATAGGTCCTAAACTCTACATGTTTAAAATCTCTTTCTAAATCGAGATTGGGATTACTATTAATTACTTCTTTAATATGTTCAATTATACTTACACTTGGTACAACATATATTATTTTTTCATTTGGATTATCATATGCTAATTGAAGGGCATTATAAGTTTTTCCTGTTCCGGTTGCTTGTACAAGTGCTACAAAATTATCTATTTCAAACTGTTTTTTTACTTTTTCATATGAATTTATATTATGCTCATACAAACCTACTTTTTCATAATTATTCATAGTTACTACCAACCTTTTTTAAAGTTATAATAGAATTATTATCTTCTACTATTACTTTATCATCTTTATGGATAGTAGCATTTACTATATTCTGTTCTTCTATTACTTCTATTATTTCATTATCCACTTTTACTTTAAAACCTATCTTACTACTAAACATAACATTTTCATTTTCTTTTACAGGAATAAACACTTCTACAACTACTCCAGTTTTTTTCATAGATAATCACCTACTGATATTATAGCATATTAAAAGCAGATATTTCTATCTACTTTGGATATGTAATAAAAATTAGATAAATAATATTATAAATTTGAAAAATAATAATTTATTTTTTATACTATTGAAAAAATACTTAATAGTATACTATATAATTTCATTTTCATTGTTACTTATACTAGCAAATGTTCTATTTCTAAGTTCTCTATATAATGAGCTCTTATTATATACTTCTGTATTAGTTCCTTTACAAACAACTTTACCTTTATCAAGCACAATAACTCTATCTGCAATTTGCATCATTTCTGGTTTATGGGTAATCATTATTATAGTATGATCATGCTTTAATTCTTTTAATATTGTTCCTATCTTCGTCGTTGAATTTGGATCTATATTACTTGTAACTTCATCAAATAATAGTATTTCAGATTTTGTTAGTAGTGCTCGTGCAATGACTAATAATTGTTTTTGACCATCAGATAATATTCTTTCTTCATCATTAATTATGGTGTTATAACCCTTTGGCAAACTTTCGATAAATTCATGTATTCCTACTCTTTTACATGCTTCTATTTGATTCTTGTAGTTACTATCTACTAAAGATAAATTATCTCTTATACTCATTTCAAACATAAATGGTTTTTGGAAGACTCCTGATACATTTGATGCGTAGACTTTCTTAGTATAATTATAAATATTCTCATTATCTATCGAAATACTTCCTGATTTTATTCTATCAAGCCTGTATAATAGGTTAATAATGGTTGTCTTACCTGAGCCACTGTGACCAACAATAGTAGTTATTTCATTTGGATAAATTTTAAAAGACACATTATTTAGTATTAATTTGTTTTTAATTTCATAATTTACTTTATCAAATACAACTATACCGTTAATATAATCATTTGTGATATCACCAAAGTCTATATTACTTTCAGATGTATAATCGAGTATATTTTTAATTCTCTTTACTCTTATCCCATAATTACTTAAATTCAATAGATATGTTAACATTGAATCAGTGCAGGTAATTGTTAATTCAAAATAACTTATTAGTAAAATTAATTTGTCAATAGTCATTTGATTGGTTGATACTAAATATGCTAGAAAAATATACAATAGAATTTTTCCTATATACACAATATAAGGCATTTTACAGTATCTATCTGTTAGAGCTTGCCTTTTTCCTTTATATGCTTGCATCCATTTAACTCTTGTTTTGTCTAATTTTTTGTTTAAATTAGGCATCATACTTAATGATTTCACTTGTTT
Organism: uncultured Bacilli bacterium; assembly: GCA_934183185.1. Lineage (GTDB taxonomy): Bacteria > Bacillota_I > Bacilli_A > RF39 > UBA660 > Alloscybalousia. Next base: position 24,998 of record CAKPSO010000017.1, read on the forward strand.
TAAATTAACTAACATTTGGTTCAAAGTATCAATAACTTTATCTTCATATTTTCTTGTACCTTCGTAGTATTTAGATACCTTTTTTGAATTATCATTCATAAGTATTAAATAGATAGCGTCTATTACCATTGCTATTATAGCTACTACTATGTTATAGGAACTAAAAATTATGAATATAACAATTAATTCAATAAATCTCATAAATGCTTCAGAGGAGGCATTTAGTACATCTACTAAATATCTTACATCGTCACTTGTTGTGTCAACAATCTTTCCTTTTGAAATTTTATTGAAAATAGAATCATTATTAGCAACGTGTTCAAATAGAATCTTTTGAACCTCTAAATGATAATAATTTGCTAGAACTGTATATGTATAATAATTCCAATTTAGCATACTGAAATAAATAACGTAAAAGATTAAATATAAAGCTACATAATACCAAATACCATTAAAGTTATTATTTGTTATTGTTGCTATTATTCCTGATGTTGCGATTGGTGGTAATAAATTTGATAAATTATATAGACAACAACTAACAAACATTTGAATTACTACAAAAAATTTACCATTAGCAATTTTTAATAATGTTTTAACTGTTTGAAAATATCTCTTCATTTTAAAGCTTATTTAATATCCTTATCATAATCTATATCATTGATTTCATAAATTCTATTTTTGGCAATAGATGTCATTGCCTTATTTACAAGCCAACCTATAACTGCTAATGCAAAAAAATATATGAAACCGAATAAGCTTAGTGATGGTTTTGATGAGGTAAATAGATCTATAAGGGAAGCACCTACACCCATTGATGTAACTATAGTTAAATTACTAATAGATTTATTTGTAATATCACTTTGCAAATCGTTGAATAATTTTTGGGCCGATGTTACATAATTTTTTGTCATTGTCCATAATGATTTAATATAATCAAGGGTATCTTTTAATGTTTCATAACGATATCCTGAAATTGCAAGGAATTCTGATAATTCTTTATCTCCTTTTGCAATTTTTTCTCTGGTTGGAATGTAAGTACTCATTTGATTAATTCTACCATCAATAAGGTTAATTGTTTTAGCATATCCATCTAGCTTTGAGTTGAATTTAACTATATCTGAGCCTTTTACTCTTGCTTGTTCTTTTACGGCATCTATTTTTTCCCATATAATACGGTGTAGATTTAGATATCTATGTAGTTGGCCTTTATATTCACGAATAAAGATTTGCTCTTCAATGTATCGTTCAATATTATTAAGTGTTTGACCCTTATTATTTATAAAATAATATTTATCTCCCCTGGTTACATCATATTTTGTATTTTTGAATTCAAAATATTTTTGTTTTTCTGTTCGTGCAAGTAATTCGTCCATTTCTTCTTTAGTGGCATTATTACATACTATAAAATATGGATATATTGTTTCTATGCCTGCTAATTCCTTGGGAACAGGGGCACCTAAGCTGAACAGATAATTGATTGCTGGTGATAATCTATTTTCATAGTAGTCAGTTGCATGATCAATATCAGCAAATAATGTATCTTCACTAACGACTTGGTTATTTAAAATAATTAATCCATCTTCAAATATTTTAATTTTTATGTTCAATGCCGTTGTAAATTCTATATATTCCTCACCTGCTACGCCATAGTCTATTTTTCCTATTTCTAATTTTTTACGAAATTCATTAAGTTTTTCAGGATCTAAATCTAGTTGTGTTTTACAATCTCTTAGAAAATCATAAATTTCAGATAGCTGTAGCATAGTTCTTTGAAACCAACCACCTATATATACATTACTAATATTCATTTATACTCCTCCCTACTTTACGTCTCTAGTAAAAAATTTAGCGTCCATAACTTCAAAACCATATTTATGATATAAACCGTGGGCAGCTTGTCTGAAATTTTTTGACCATAGTTCAACACATTTGCATTTATGATCATGTGCAATTTTGAAACATTCATCAAGCATTTTTGTACCAATGTGTTCACGTCTTAATTCTGGTTTTACACAAACATGGTTTAAAATTGCGTAGGTATTCATATCCTCATAAATTGTAGGTATAATATTTATTTTGGCATGTGCTATAATCTTATCATTTATAATACCTATAATATAAATTTGATTAGGATCATTCTCATTTTCCTTATAAATTTTTTGTGCATACTCTAGAGAAGTGTTTTCATTAAAACATTCATTGCATAATTCAATAATTCCTTCTACATCTTCTAGTGATGCGATTCTAAATGTTACATTCATCAAAATAACCTCCTATTAAAGTAACATAGTCTATTTAGTTACCCTTCTATAATATCGATTATACTATAAAAGTTTTGATTTTTGCTAATTTATTATAAGTTTGTGTCTATTTATGTCTATTTATGTCTATTTATGTTCTTATTTAAATCTATTATCTGATTATTTTACTTCTGAAGGCAAATAGATATCAATATATTTTTAGTTATGAACAAAAAAATACATAGAGTAAAACTCTCTATGTACTTTAATATTACTGTGTCTCGTCTATTTCATCTTCATCTAAAATCACTAGATCTTTTAAATCATCATCACCGTCATCGTTGATATCATCATCATCGCTATCTATTCTATCAAAATCAGGCTCTGTGTCCTCTTGTTCATCTTCTTCTTTTATTTCTTCTACATCCTCATCTTCATCATCATCTTCAATTACTTTTAAAATTTTATCTGATGTATGACGACTTCTTAAATCCCATTTACCATCATCTAATAGAATAAAGCGTTTATCTGTAGTAAGTGATGTATAGTAATCTCCTACTTTTTTATCAAAAGTAGATTCTGGTAAATCTAATAGTTTGATTATTTTTTTAAATAGTGTAGCGGTATTTTGACCACCTTTTTCTTCAAGTATCAAATTAGTAATATCCTTATTTGATAGTAGTTCTAAATCCTCTTTTTTCATATTTTTTAGACTCATTGTTCTTCCTCCTCGTAAACAATCGATCTGTTTTTAAATAATCATTTACTTTTATACCATTATTTGTAGATAAAAGCAACTACTTTTTTACATTTTTTCTGGTATATCTATTCCTAGCGTATTCAAAAGTAATTTATTTGTGTCATAAACTAGTTTAGTTAGTGCTAACCAGTTATTTCTTAATTCTATATCACTACATGTTAAAATATGATTCTCAGAATAAAATTTATTATACGTACTAGTTAATTTATATAAATATTCTGCTATTTCATTTAGTGATTTTTCTTCATAGGCTTTGTTTAAAACTACTGGTAATCTTAATAATGTTCTTATTATTTCTTTATCTGTGATATTATTAAATTTTTTACTATCTGTAGGTAAAATAGTCTGCTTAGATTTATCTAATAGTGATTTCATTCTTACTGTTGAATATAGTAAATATGGTCCTGTTTTTCCTTCTAGATCAACAAACTTGTTGATATCAAAGATATAATCCTTACTTCTAAATGGTAGGAAGTCAGCATATTTTAGAGCTGCCATAGCTATTATTTCAGCTGTTTCATCTCTTTTACTTTCTTCTACCATCTCCATATTCATACGTTTTGTGGTTTCTTCTTTAATCATATCCATTAAATCGACTAGGTTTAATACTCCGCCATCACGAGTTTTAAATGGTTTACCATCTGGTCCATTCATTGTTCCGAAACCAAAAAATTTAAGTTCAGTATTTTTAGCAATACCAGATTTTTTGGCTACACGAAATACTTGTTTAAAGTATAGATCTTGTCTATTATCTGCAAAATACCATATCTCTTCTGGAGAAAAACGTTCTACTCTTGATAAAATAGTAGCAAGTTCACGAGTTTGATAAACGGTTCCACCATTTCCCTTTAATACTACTAATGGAGGCATTGGCTCATTATCAGTTTCTTCTTTAGTATCAACAACCATAGCACCTTCACTTTCATATATTAAATCTTTATTTTTTAAAATATCTATTACTTTAGGAATATATGGGTAACAATCTGTTTCTCCTTCATATAAGTCAAAAGTTGTATTTAATCGCTTGTAAATACCTTTAATATCTTGAATAGAAAGTGATTTTACTCTGTTCCATAACTCTGTATAACCAGGATTACCTTTTTCTATTTCAATAGTTATTTCATGAACACGTTCCATTACTTGTTCATCTTCTTTAGCTTTTTTTGAAGCTGAGGGATATATTTCCTGTAAGTCTTTAACTGTGATTGGTAAGTCATCATATTTATCTTGTTTTTCATTATTAAAATAATTTAAATTAGGATATCTTTGCATTAACTCATAAATTACCATACCTGATTGTCTGCCAATATCACCAAAGTGTACATCTGATATTACTTCATTTCCAAGTAAAACTGTTAATCTTTTAACGGCTTCACCAATATTGGCACTACGTAGATGCCCAACATGAAGGGTTTTAGCTATATTGGCACCACCATAATCCATCATTATCTTTTTAGGTGATACTTTATCTATATTAACTTTAATATCTGCTAGCATTTCATTTATTGCAGAGATATAAAAATCATCACTTAAACTTAAATTAATAAAACCAGGTCCAGCTATGTTTAAATTAATAAAACGATTATCCTGCTCTAAAACTTTTAGTATTTCTTCAGCTATTTGGTGTGGATTTTTACCTAGTGATTTACCTAGACTCATAGCATCATTTATCTGGTATTCCCCAAATTCTGGTCTACTACTAGGATTTAATGTTACTTTTGGTAAATTATATCCTAAATTATTTAATTTTTTGCATATTTCCTTTTCTAAGTTTCTTATAGTACTCATATTATCACCTCTAATATTCTATTTTATAAATAAACTGTTCCTTACTATCTACTATTTCATATATTATTTCTATCAAATTATTAGTAACATTAAATTTATTAGTCTTAATAATAATTTCTAGTTCTTTATTTAGACCTTTTATTTTTAAAATATTATTAGTATTTTTTTCTAAGTCAAATATATATTTTAAATATATATTATTATTATTTCTTATTAAAGTTTTATTTTTCAGGTCCAATACTACACTAGTTTTATCTCGTTCAAAATATTTTAAAACTTCTCTATCTTGATCATATATTCCAGATATTTCATTATCTATATAATTATCTGACGTTTTTAAAGTTATTTTTAGCTTTTTTACCATATAACTTCACCACCAATAATTTAACTAAGCCCAATTATAACACAGGTTATAATTTTTTAATACTATTTAATTAAATATTAATTATTCGGTTATGTATTTTATCATATTTTTATTTATTTTCATACATATTTATCAACTAATTTTTTCATACTAAAATTAGATTGGAGAGATTATATGAAAAGACTTAAAAAAATATTAAAAGTATTTTTATTTATATTTTTAGCGATTGTGGTAGTAATTGCTGGAACTATAACTTATATTAAAATGTCTCCAAAGTTAGAGATAAAATCTGCTAATGCTTTTCTTATGTATGATCAAACTAATGAATTATTTTTTCAAGGAAGTGGACAGCAAGAATGGGTTAGTTTGAATAATATATCTGATAATTTAATAAAGGCTACTATTTATACAGAGGATAAGCATTTTTATAAGCATCATGGATTTGATTATCTTAGAATATTAAAGGCTATGTATGTTAATATTACTTCTAAATCTAAGAGTCAAGGGGCTTCTACTATATCTCAACAGTATGCTAAAAACCTTTTTCTAGATTTTGATAAAACTTGGGAAAGAAAATTAAATGAAATGTGGTTTACTATGCAATTAGAGGTACATTATAGTAAAGATGAAATATTAGAGGGATATTTAAATACTATTTATTATGGGCATGGTATGTATGGAATAGAAAATGCTTCTAAATTTTATTTTGATAAGAAGGCTACTGATTTAGATTTAGCTGAAGCTGCTATGCTTACTGGTATTCCTAAGTCTCCATCTAATTATTCCCCAATAGTTAATTATGAGATAGCTAAAAAGAGACAAGTAGATATTTTATATAATTTATTGAAGAATAAGGCTATCACTGAAGATGAATATAATCAGGCTATAAATGAAAATTTAAATATAGTTGGTGAAAAAAATTATCAAAACGTAGCTAATATTATGTATTATCAAGATGCTGTGATGCGTGAATTGAAAACTTTAAAGGAAATTCCTGCTTCTTATTTGGAAACTGGAGGAATTAAAATTTATACAAATCTTGATATGGATGCCCAAAAAATATTAGAAGACAGTATTACTAATAATTTAAATACTGATAAGGACTTACAGGTTGCTAGTGTGATGATGGACCCTAATACTGGTAAAATTATTGCTTTAGTTGGAGGAAGAGATTATAATAAGAGTCAATATAATCGTGCTTATCAATCTAGTAGACAAGTTGGTTCTACTATGAAACCTTTTCTTTATTATGCAGCATTAGAAAGTGGTTTTACAGCTAGTACTACTTTTACTAGTGAGGCTACTACTTTTACTTTTGCAAATCAACAGACTTATTCTCCTCAAAATTATGGGGATCAATATGGAAATAAACCAATTTCCTTAGCTACAGCTATTTCTTATTCTGATAATATTTATGCAGTTAAAACACATATGTTTTTAGGTGAAGATGCTCTAGTTAACATGTCTAAAAGATTAGGAATTACTGCTAAGTTAGATGAAGTTCCTTCTCTTCCGTTAGGAACAGCTAGTATTAATATTATAGAGATGGCTAGTGCTTATTCAGCATTTGCGAATGAAGGATATAAAGTACATGGTTATTTAATTTCTAGGGTTGAAGATTTAAAGGGAAATGTGATATATGAAAGAAAAACAAGTAAAGAAAATATTTTGAGTAAAAGTCTTACTTTTATATTGAGTGAGCTTTTAACTACTACCTATGATTCTAATTTTATTGATTATAATTATCCAACTGCTATTGGGATAGCTCCAAAAATTAAACACAAATTGGCATTAAAAAGTGGTACTACTGATACTGATCACTGGTCTATTGGATATAATAAGGATATAGTTACAGCAGTATGGATTGGATATGATGATAATAGAAATATAACTACAGGTGATTATAAATATTCCAGAAATATATGGGTTGATGCGATGGAGGGATATTTAGATGGAAAGGAAGATAGTTGGTACAAACAACCTAGTAATGTTGTTGGAGTATTAGTAAATCCTATTACTGGTAGGCCAGCAACTGAGAGTGATGAGAAAAAGAAAATTATGTATTATATTAGAGGTACTGAACCGTCTAGTACTGATACTGTATTTGATGAATTTCTTGAAAACAAAGTGGCTCAATAAGTATAAACAGCTTCACAAAATGATATGAACCCCGTTTCTTGGACAAAATAGAAACGAGGTTTTTATATGTCAAAATTAAGTTATGAAGACAAAATAA
>CAKPSO010000018.1 GCA_934183185.1 uncultured Bacilli bacterium
AAATAATGGCGTGTGTGAGAAGAGTAGAAGAATTGAGAGAAGATCCAGATTTTGTGAGATACTATGATTATGAAGAAGCTCATAAGCAAGACATAGAAGCTAGCTATGATACTGGTTTAGAACAGGGAGTTAAACAGGAAAAGCTAGAAATAGCTAAAGCTATGTTAAGTGATGGTGATAGCATTGATAAAGTATCTAGAATCACTGGATTATCAATAGAAGAGATAAGAACCTTACAATAATTTTCTGATTTTAGTTATTATAAACTGATAAAATACCTGAATGGTAGTTTTATCAGTTATTTTTTTTACCATAATAATATTATAAAATAGTAGAATATTAGTAAAATATATTGAAAAAAAATTTAAATAATTTGGAAAAATTAAAAAATAACGATATAATAGTTCGTATAAAGACCAGTTGGAAGTGAAGTATATGAAGAGAGCTATTTTTATTTATAATCCATATAGCGGTAGAAAAACACGTAAAAAAATGAAAATGGTAGCTGATTTTAATAGAATTGAATCTATATTTAAAAAATATGATTATACAGTTACATTTATTAAGACTAAGTATTCTAATCACGCTAGGGAAATAGTGCGTGATATAGATTATATCGATCTAGTTATTTCAGTTGGTGGAGATGGAACATATAATGAAGTGATGACAGGTAATTTTGAACGTAGTAAAAAACTTGTCTTATCACACTTACCATATGGCACAACCAATGATATTGGGGCTATGTTTGGATTAGGAAAAAACCTATATAAAAATTTAGAATTAATATTATCAGGCGAAATACGCGGTATTGATATTGGCCTTATTAATGGTATGCCTTTTACTTATTCAGCTGGCTTTGGTAAATTTATGAATATACCATATGAAACTAAGCGTACTATGAAAACTAAGATTGGTAGAAAAGCTTACATTTTAGAAGCTTTACGTGATTTCTTTCATAGTAGAGCTTCACTTTATGAAATTACTTACGAAGTTGATGGCGAAATATATCATGGACTTTATTCATTTGCTCTTATATCAAATGCTAATAGAATAGCTGGTATACCTAACTTTTATCAAAATATTAAACTTGATGATGGTAAATTTGAAGTATTATTCTGTAATCTTACTAGTCGTAAAGATATAATTAAGAGCTTATTATATTTAACTACTAATAATATTACTAAAGTACCTGGATTCTATTTTCATAAAGCTAAATCTTTGAAAATACATTTCCATGATAAATTAAAAAAGCCTTGGTGTTTAGATGGTGAGAAGTCTGATATTGATACTAATGATTTTATTATTACTATTGAACCTAATGTTCCAGTATTAGTGCCTAAAAAAGTAATACCTAGTTTATTTATAGGAAGTGATAAAAATGAATTATGATACTTTAATGGAGCAGATTATAGAAAAAAATGAAAAAAATAATTTAGTTCCTACTTTACTTTTACATAGCTGCTGTGCTCCATGCTCTTCAGCTGTATTAGAAAGACTATCTAATCACTTTAAAATAACTATTTATTATTATAACCCTAATATTACTGATCAGATTGAATATGAAAAAAGAGTATTAGAACAGAAACATTTCATAGAAAAGCTTAACACTAAATATGAAATTAGATTTATTGAAGGATTTTATGATCCTAAAGAGTATTATAGTGCTGTATGCGGTTTAGAAGATCTAGGTGAAGGCAGTAAACGCTGTTATGAGTGCTACAAATTACGCTTAGAAAATACTGCTATAATGGCTAAAAAATTGGGATATGATTATTTTACTACTACTTTATCTATTAGCCCTTATAAAAATAGTACTTGGTTAAATGAAATTGGAATTAAACTTCAAAATAAATATTCTATTTCTTATTTAACAGCAGATTTTAAAAAGAAAAATGGTTATAAGCGTAGCATAGAATTATCCCATTTATATAATCTATATCGTCAGGATTATTGTGGGTGTGTATATTCTAAAATAGAAAGAGAAAACTATAAAGAGAAGGTTATAAAATAATATTTATGACATATATATTTCTATAGTAGAAAGGTGGAAATATATATGCTTAGGATTCCTTTTTTTGATAAAGAATATATTAGTAGATTTTATACATTAGATGGTAATATTAAAAAAATATCACTTTATACTGGAGAAAAAGTTAATTATGAATTAAAAACAGATGGTATGATTATTGATAGTGATATTAGAATCGATAAATGGCCACATTATCATGATTTTGATTTAGAAGGTATAACGCCATTAAAAAGACATGATTTTATAATAAATGATGCTAATATTATTTTAGTTCAAAAGGAAATAAGAAATTTAAAAATACAGGATTTTTATCTAAATAATTATTATTTAGAATCCTTATTATTGGATAGAAGATTTATTTATACTTATCTTAGTTTTACGGAAAAAGAAAAACTAATGATTAAAGCTTTAGGTGATGAAGAATGGAAATTAAGAGAATAGAAACTGGTTATTTAAAAGAAAACTGTTATATTATAAAGAAAGAAGATTATATTTTAGTTGTTGATCCTGGCGATGATTTTGAATTAATAAATGATGAAATAGCTGGTGGTGAGGTACTAGGTATTTTGATTACACATCATCATTTTGATCATGTTGGAGCTTTGGATAAACTTAGAAAAAGTACTAGCGCTTTAATATATGATTATAATACTTGTGATGAAATAAAATACTCTGTAGGACCATTTCAATTTGATGTTATTAGATTTCCGGGACATGCAAAAGATTTAGTTGGTTTTTACTTTGAGCAAGATAAAATAATGTTTGTTGGAGACTTTGTTTTTAAGCAAACTGTTGGTAGGTGTGATTTAGATGGCGGTAACTTTAATGAAATGCTTAATAGTATTGATAAACTTAAAAAATATCCAGAAGATATAAAATTATACCCTGGACATGGACCAATAACGACATTAAAAGATGAAATTGATACTAATCCTTACTTTTAAAAATATTAAATAGATAATTGCGAAAAAAGTATAATTATGATATTATTGGTATTATGAAAGTAGGATAGTATTATGGAATTTGATGTTGTATTATTAATTATATTAATTGTTGCTGGAGTTTGTTTCTTTAGAAGACTAGATAGTAGTGTTTACTTTATTGCTTCTTTAGATATATTTTTCCGTATTTTAACTTTTTTAAAGAATAATTTAGGTATACCTGAAATAAGTAGTTTTATCGGAAAATATTTTCCAGAGAGTATTCCAGGAATTATCTATAAATATACTGATGGTATTGTTAGTACGATTCTTATGTGGATTTATGTTTTATTATTTGGAGTTTTTCTATTTTATACTGTTCGTATTTTATGGAAGAAAAGATAGAAGCATCTAACCTTTAGGTTAGATTTTTTCTTTTGTTTACACAAAAACTTGTTTTTATTTCAGCTATTTAGTATAATGATGTATATAGTAGAAAATATAGGAGGATAAGCTAGTATATGAGAAGAATTTATACAGGTATAGATATTGGTAGTTATGCTATTAAAATGGTTGTATGTGAGTATGTAAGTGGTAAATTTCATGTACTAGCTTCTACCAATGTTCGCAGTAAAGGTATTCAAAGTGGTTTAATAGTAGATATGGATGAAGCGGCTATTTCCTTAGGAAAAGCAAAGAAAAATCTTGAGGAAATGCTTGGTGTTAGTCTTAATCAGGCTATAGTTTCTGTTCCTAGTGATGGTATTAATTTTGATATTGTATCTGGTAAGATAAATATAAATCCAGATGAATTAATAGCATCTAACCAGATAATGGATGTATTTAAAGAAGCTATGATAGGGCATATTGCTGATGATAGAGAAGTAATCACTATTCTTCCTATTTCTTTTCAAGTTGATAATAAGGAAGAATGTAAGGATCCTAAAGGGCAAATGGGTGAATGCCTTAGTGTGAAAGCTGTAATAACTACTATACCTAAATATTTTCTATCTCAAACTACTGAATTATTAAGAAAAGTTGATATTGAAGCAGTTGATGTTGGCTTTAATAGTTTAGGTGATTACTATGAAGTGAGAAATAAAGAAATTGATAGTGAAGTAGTTGGTATTATAAATATTGGCTTTGATACTACGGAAGTTTCAATATTTAATAAAGGTATCATGATTAAAGATGAAAAAATAGATGCAGGTAGTAAATTAATTGAGATTGATCTTGCTAGAAAGTATAATTTAAAAAGAGGCGTTGCTCGTTACGTAAAAGAAAGTTTTGCTGTTAGTAATACCCGTTATGCTGATAGTAATGATGTTTTAGAACTTACTGATAAAAATAATGAAAAAATAACTATTCAACAATTAGAAGTTTCTGAAACAGTTGAATCTCGATTAGTAGAAATATTAAAACTTGCAAAAAAACAAATTAACATCTTAACAAACCGTGAAATTAGTTATATAATAATAACTGGAGGAATAAGCGAAATGGCTGGGTTCCAGTATGTAGTTGAAAATATCTTTGACAGAAGAACTTCTACATTTAATATTGGGACTATGGGGGTAAGAAGTAATGTGTATTCTAGTGTGCTTGGTTTAATCAAGTACTTTCACTATAAATTAGAATTTCGAGGTAATTCATATTCTATGTTTGATGAGAAAATGACAGAAAATTTAAATTCAACGAAAGGAAAAATGGCTGGTTCTTCTAATGACAGTATTATTAGTAAGGTATTCGGATATTTTTCTTAGATTAAGGGAGGATATATATGTTTAACGGATTAGAAATGGATCAACTAGCTAAAATAAAAGTAATCGGTGTTGGTGGAGCAGGATGCAACGCTGTTAATCGTATGATTGAAACTGGTGTAAAGGGTGTAGAGTTTATAGTAGCTAATACTGATCTACAGGTATTGAATAATTCTAAGGCTGATATTAAAATTCAAATTGGGTCTAATTTAACTGATGGACTTGGTGCGGGAGCTAATCCTGATGTTGGTAGAGAAGCAGCTGTAGAATCTAAAAAAGAAATAGAAGATGCCTTATCAGGTGCTGATATGGTTTTCGTTACATGTGGTATGGGTGGAGGAACTGGTACAGGTGCTTCACCAGTAATTGCGGAAATATCTCAAACATTAGGAGCTTTAACAGTAGCTATAGTTACTAAGCCATTTGGATTTGAAGGAAAAAGAAGAATGGATAATGCACTTAATGGCTTAGAAGAGCTAAAAAAACACGTAGATACTTTAATCGTTATTCCTAATGATCGTTTACGCGAAATTATAGATAAAACAACTCCAATGTTGGAGGCGTTTAAAGAAGTTGATAATGTACTTAGACGCGGCGTACAATCAATTTCAGATTTGATTGCTGTAGTTGGTCTTGTTAACTTGGACTTTGCCGATGTTAAGGCAGTTATGCAAAATTCAGGTAAAGCAATAATTGGTATAGGAATAGGTATGGGAGAAGATAGAGCTATTGAAGCAGCTAAGCAAGCAGTTTCATCTCCACTTCTTGAAACTAGTATCACTGGTGCTACTAATGCAATTATTAATGTAACTGGTGGTGTTAACTTGACATTGTTTGAAGCAGAGCAAGCTGCTGAAGTAGTTAGAGCTGCATCTAATACTGATATCAATACAATATTTGGTTCCGTTATTAATGAAAACTTAACTGATGAAGTTATCGTTACAGTAATAGCTACAGGATTTAATGAAGATGATAAACCTAAAGAACCATTATACAATAACGTTCAAAATACTCGTAGAAGTCAGCCAAAAGAAATAGAAGTTATCGATGACTTTGATGATGACGACGATGATGATGACGATATCCCAATTTTCCTACAAAATAGAAATTTTTAAGAGCTTATAGCTCTTTTTTTAATTATATTTGAAAAAACTTGAGATATTTGTTACTTTACACTGTATATTATAAGTAGTGAGAGTTTTCTTGACAAAATAGAAAATTCTTAGTTAAATTAAATATTGAAAAGGATGTGCTGGTATGGCAAAACATTTAGTAATAGTTGAATCACCTGCTAAAAGCAAGACTATTGAAAAGTATTTAGGTAAAGATTATAAAGTAGTTTCTTCTAAAGGACATATTAGGGATTTAGCTACTACAGGTAAATATGGATTAGGTGTAGATATTGAAAATAATTTTAAACCTAGTTATACATTTATAAGTGGTAAAAAGAAATTAGTTAATGAATTAAAAAAAGATGTAAAAGATGCTGATAAGGTATATCTTGCAACCGACCCTGACCGTGAGGGGGAAGCTATTAGTTGGCATTTAAAAGAAGCATTAGGTATAAAAGATAAAGATTATGATAGAGTTTTATTTCATGAAATTACGCATGATAAAGTAATTGATGCGTTTAAAGAACCTAGAAAAATTGATGATGATTTAGTAAAAAGCCAAGAAACTAGGAGAATATTAGACCGTATTATTGGGTTTAGGTTATCTAAGTTAATGCAATCTAAAACCGGTGGTACAAGTGCTGGTCGTGTTCAAAGCGTTGCTTTAAAATTGATTGTTGATCGTGAACGAGAAATTAAGGCTTTTATTCCAGAAGAATATTGGACTATTACAGCTATTTTCAAAGATTTTGAAGCAGAACTATTTGAATATAATAATAAGAAAATTGAGATTTCAAACGAACAACAAGCAGATCACATTTTATCCTTACTAACAGATACTTATAATTTAGTAAAAAAGGAAGATAAGCTTAAAAATAAAAAAAGTAAGCCTCCATTTATAACTAGTACCCTACAGCAAGAAGCATCTACTAAATTAGGTTTTCCTGCTAAGAAGACTATGAGTCTTGCTCAAAAATTATATGAAGGTATAGATTTAGGTAGTGAAACAGTTGGTCTTATTACTTATATGAGAACTGATTCAGTTCGTTTATCTGATGAATTTATTGGTACAAGTAAAAAGTTCATTGCAGATAATTATGGTAAAGACTATGTTGGTTATATTAAACAAGCTAAAAGTAAAGAAAATGTTCAGGATGCTCATGAAGCAATTCGACCTACTAGTATTTTAAGAACACCACAATCAGTAAAAGAATATTTATCATCAGATGAGTATAAATTGTATCGTATTATTTATTATCGTGCTTTAGCTTCTGTTATGGCGGATGCTAAAGTTAATCAAACTACTGTGGTATTTGATAATAATAACTATCAATTTAAAACTACAGGACAGGTGTTAGTTTTTGATGGATATTTAAAAGTATATGCTGATTATGAATCGAGTGAAGATAAAGTATTACCAGAATTTAATGATGATATTTATAAAACTGATAATGTAGAAAAGAAGCAACATTTTACTAGTCCTCCAGCACGTTATACAGAAGCTAAATTAATACAAGAAATGGAGAAACTAGGAATAGGTAGACCATCTACTTATGCTACTATTATTAGTAATATTAGAGATCGTGGTTACGTTGATTTAATAGATAAAAAGTTTGCCCCTACTGAAGTGGGGATAGAAGTAACTGATAAACTTCAGGAATTCTTTAGTGATATTATAAATGTAGAATATACAGCCAATATGGAAAATGATTTAGATAAGATAGCTACACATAATATTGATAATATTAAAGTATTAGATGATTTCTATAAAAAATTTGAACCAATATTAAGTAAAGCATTTGGAGAAATGGAAAAAGCTAAACCACAAGAAACTGGAGAAATATGCCCTGAATGTGGTAATCCTTTAGTAATTAGAAAAGGTAGATATGGAGAATTTACGGCTTGTAGTAATTATCCAGAATGTAAATACATCAAAAAAGAAGAAAAGAAAATAGTAGAAGTAATGGATTGCCCTAAGTGTAAAACAGGTAAGATTGTTGAGAAAACTACTAAAAAAGGTAAAATCTTCTATGGTTGCAATAATTATCCTAAATGTAAGTTTGCTTTATGGGATAAACCTATACCTAAAAATTGTCCACAATGTGGAGAAATATTGGTAGAAAAAAATAATAAAATTAAGTGTAGTAATAAAGACTGCACATATGAAGAATAATACAGCTAGGGTGGGGGAAACTCATCCTATTTTATTAATAGGAATGTTGGTGATGATATGAAAAATATTATTATAATAGGTGGTGGTATATCAGGAATGATAGCCGCTATACATGCTAAAACTGATACTAATAAAGTTATATTATTAGAAAGAAATAACTCTTGTGGTAAAAAGATTTTAATAACAGGTAATGGTAGATGTAATTATACTAATCGAGATCAATCTATTACTCATTATCATAGTAGTAGTAATTACTATCTAGGAGATATTATTAGTCAAAACAACATTTCATCTTTTTTAGCATTTTATAAGAAAATTGGGATTATACCTAAAATAAAGAATGGGTATTACTATCCTTATTCTAATCAAGCAGTAACGGTACAGCAAGCTCTTTTAAGAGAGATTAAAGCTAAGAATATTACTGTTAATACTGATACATATGTTGACGATATTACTATAGATGGTAGTTCTTTTAAAATTAGTACTAATAATGGTATTATTGATGCTTCAGTAGTAATTGTTGCTTGTGGTGGTAAGTCATACCCTAAACTTGGTACTGATGGAAATGGTTATAAATTACTTGAAAAACTAGGACATAATATTGTTCCTGTTGTTCCTGCTTTGACTCAAATTAAAGTAGATGAAAATATCAAAGATTTAGCAGGAGTTAGAAGTGATGCTTTAATTACTTTAATTGAGGATGATAAAATTATAAAATCTGAAATGGGAGAAGTACAATTTACAGATTATGGAATTAGTGGTATTTGTTCTATGCAAATTAGTAAATATATTAGTTATGGAGTACTAAATAAAAAATTAGAAAAGATAGCAATTAATTTTATTCCTGATATAGCTAAAAATAAAAAAGAATTTATTAGTTTTATTAAAGACAATAACTGGTTAGATTTTGAAGTAAGAAGTTTACTTGATAGTTTACTAAATTATAAAATAACTAATTTTATTTTAAAGAAGAATCGAATTGATGGTAGTATTAGAATTAGAGATTTAAGTGATAATCAATTTAATCTTCTACTTGATAGCCTTATTAATTTTACTCTTACTGCAATAGGGACTAATTCATTTGATAATTCACAAGTTAGTGCTGGTGGAGTTGACTTAAAAGAGGTAAATTTAGCTACAATGGAGTCAACAATTATTCCTAAGTTATATATAGTTGGAGAAATGTTAGATGTAGATGGTGATTGTGGTGGATACAATATTACTTTTGCATCTATTAGTGGTATGTTAGCAGGAATGGCGGTAAGTAAAAATGATTAGAATAAGACAAATAGAAATACCAGTTGAAGAGGATTCTAATGGAGTATTGGAAAAATACTGTAGTAGAAAGTTAAATGTTCCTATAAAGAATATAAAAATAGTTAAAAAGTCTATTGATGCTAGATATAAGCCAAATATATTTTATGTATATGAAGTAGATGTTTTAGTAGATAATGAGAAAAGTGTACTAAGAAAAAAGCATTCTAAGGATATATTTCTAACTCCTGATTGTGTGTATAGGTTTCCTGTAGTTATAAAAAAGAAAAATAGTTCTATTATGATAGTTGGTGCTGGTCCAGGTGGATTATTTTGCGGATATATGTTGGCTCAGGCTGGATATAAAGTAACTATTATTGATCGTGGAGAAAAGATTGAAGATAGAATTAAAAGTGTTGAAGAGTTTTGGAATACTGGTAAGTTGAAACTAAATTCTAATGTTCAATTTGGAGAAGGTGGCGCTGGGACTTTTTCTGATGGAAAGTTAAATACGTTAATAAAAGATCCATATTTTCGTGGCAAAAAAGTATTGGAAATATTCGTAGAATGTGGTGCTCCTGAAGAAATATTATATTTAAATAAACCTCATATTGGTACTGATCTTTTACGACAGGTAATTATTAATATGCGTAATAAGATGATAAGTTTAGGAGCAGTGTTTCATTATAATACGTGTTTAACTGATATTATAATTAAGAATAATCATATATATGAAGTGGTAGTTAATAATGAAAAACATCTAAAAGTTGATAATTTAGTTCTAGCTTTAGGCCATAGTTCTAGAGATACTTTTAAAATGCTATTTGAAAGGGGTCTTGAAATAAAAAGTAAACCTTTTGCGGTAGGTATTAGAATAGAACACCCTCAAGAATTAATTAATCAAAGTCAATATGGAAAATCTAATACTATTTTACCACCAGCTAGTTATAAACTTACTTATAAGGCTAGTAATAATCGTGGTGTATATACGTTTTGTATGTGTCCTGGTGGGTATGTAGTAAATGCTTCTAGCGAGGAAAATAGATTAACTGTTAATGGTATGAGTAATTATAAAAGAGATAGTAAGAATGCTAATAGTGCAGTTATAGTGACTATAAATACAAGTGATTATGGTAATGATCCACTTGATGGAATTAAATTTCAAGAAAGTTTAGAAGAGAAAGCTTATATACTTGGAGATGGTATGATACCTATTCAATTATATGGGGATTTTAAAAGACATGTAGCTAGTTCTGGGTATGGTGATGTTTTACCAATATTTAAAGGTAGCTATAAGTTTACTGATATTAGTAAGCTATTTTCTCAGGATATTTATGATTCATTAGTAGAGGGAATAGATTATTTTGGTACTAAGATTAAAGACTTTGATAGGAATGATGCTATTATAGCTGGAGTTGAAGCTAGAACTTCATCACCTATTAGGATTATTCGTGATGATTTATATCAATCTAATATTAAAGGTATTTATCCTTGCGGTGAGGGTGCCGGGTATGCTGGAGGAATTACTTCGGCAGCTATTGATGGTATAAAAGTTGCAGAAGCTATAGCTAAAGAAAATAGTAGTGATTGTATATAAAATTTATTGATAAACTAAGTTATATATGATAATATGGTTCATGTATGTTTTTAGGAGGTAGTATATGAAAAAAACAAAAATAATATGTAGCATTGGTCCAGCTAGTAATGAACCAGATGTTATGGAGAAAATGGTATTAGCTGGTATGAATGTTGCTCGTATTAATTTTTCTCATGCAACTATTGAGGAAAGAGAAAAAGTAGTAGAATCAGTAAAAGAAGTACGTAGAAGAACAGGATTACCTATAGCTATTTTATATGATACAAAGGGGCCAGAATTCCGTAGTGGAATGTTAGAAACTGGTGAAATAACTTTAACTGAAGGAAAAACTATTCGTGTAGTTAAGGATGATATTTTAGGTAATGATGAAAAAATAACAGTTAATCATCCACAAGTATTATCTGGTTTAGAAGTAGGAGATATCATTCTTTTAGAAAATGGTCTTATGAAAATAGAAGTTATCTCTAAAGAAGAAGATGGAGTAACATGTAAGATAATAGTTGGTGGAATTCTTGGTAATAAGAAAAGTTTAAGTGTTCCAGGTAAAAAATTAGATATTCCATATATTAGTAAACAAGATTATGATGATATTGTTTATGCATGTAATCATGAAGCTGATTATTTAGCATTATCTTTCGTATCTACACCAGAGGATGTATTAGAGGTACGTAAAATATTAAAAGATAATAATCAAGAAGATTTACCAATCATATGTAAGATTGAAAATGCTACTGGTATTTTAAATGTAGAAAAGATACTAGAAGTAAGTGAAGGTATTATGATTGCTCGTGGTGATTTAGGTACTGAGACATGTATGGAAGCTTTACCATTAGTACAGAAAGAAATGATAAGTAAATGTCGTGAACAGGGCAAAATAGCTATTGTAGCAACTGAGATGTTAGAATCAATGAAGAAGAATGCTAGACCTACACGTGCTGAAATTAGTGATGTAGCTAATGCTGTATTAGATGGAACAGATGCAGTTATGCTAAGTGGAGAATCAACAGTTGGATTATATCCTGTAGAAACAGTTAAATTTATGGCTAATATTTGTGAGGTAACAGAAGCAAAGGCTGATTTCAAAGGTAAGTTCAATTACAGCAAAGAATTTGGGTTAACTCAAACTATATCTACTTGTGTAGTTGAAAGTTCTAGATTAATTGATGCTAAGTTAATAGTAGCTGCCACTGTTAGTGGATTTACTGCTCGTAAAATAAGTAATTTAAAGCCTAACTGTTTAATACTTGCTACTTGTCCAACAGAAGCTATTAGAAGAAGATTAGCTCTTAATTATGGGGTTTATTCTGCTATAGTACCTATTCTAGATTCTACTGATAAAGTTATTGCTGAATCAGTTGAGTGTGCTAAAAACTTCATGACGCTTGAAAAAAATGATAAGGTAATTATAACGGGTGGTTTCCCAAGTACTGGTGTAACTAAAACTACTAACTTAATGAAGATTGAAGAAATATAGTTTATTAATTTTTTCTTTACATTTATTAGCTAATATGATATAATTAGCTTCGCGTGTAAAGGAGGGAGATTATGGAACAATATACAATTCAGGAAATTGAAAGCAGTAACTCTCTTTTTAAGCAGTATTTAAAAAGAGCATCTTCTTGGGATGAATCTATGAAATTAGAAGATTTAAAGAAAGAAGATTTTGTAAATAATTTTCAAGCATATGGATTGTTTAATGAAAGCTATTTTATTGGTTTTTCATTAATAAAACTCGATCATAATGGAAACATTGTTTCATTTCAAAGTGCTGTAGATGATTTTAAAAACAGAGAACAACGTTTTGAATATTTAAATAAACATATGATGGCATATGAACAAGAACACAATGTAAAACAACGTATTAAAAAAATGGGAAGATAGTAGTTATCTTCTCATTTTTGGTTTATTCTGATATTCCTCTTTTATTAATTTATTTTTTTTATTTTCTGGAAGAATTGATGCATATACACTAGTAACTATTTTCTCATATTCTAACATCTTGCTATTACCCTTAGAGTAAGTAGTAATTATAGGATAAATGCAGTCTTTTTTTATAGTGTTTAAATACTTTTGCCCAAGTGAAGAGAAACCTAAAATACGAATATATTCTATATTATTCATAGTTTTAGCCTTTTCCTTAGTAAAATTACATAGTATATGAATTAGCATACGAGAAATACGGCTGTATGTATAACGCTTACTTTTTAGTCTAGTAATTAAATCAGTAATAGTTTCAGAATCAACGATTTCTTTTTTTATTTTATTTTCTATTCCTTCATCAACTGTTTGGTATTCAGATAAATTATCACTAGTTAATATCTTATATTTCAATATAGAAAAATAGTTTTCTAATAAAAATTTAGAATCTTTCATAGCTTTAATAGTTTCCTTAGGTACTTGACTTTGCCAGTTATTATTAGTTCTATAAGAATTGCGAATACTACTGGCACTAGAAATATTATTTTTATTTAAATCTAGATCATGATAATTATTAGTTCGTGGAATAGTAACAGGTATAATATTTGATTTTTCCTTTATTATTTCCTTTATATAACTAAAGCCTAATAGATCATTAGGTAGCTTTATATCCTTATTGCTAAGTTCATATAAAGCCTTATTTAAACTAGTAGGATAATTATTACCATGTTCTAAATATTCTTTTACTTTTAATTCATAATTTTGATTATTTATGACTAATTTGGCTAGTTCTGTTAATTCTTCTATATTATTACTTTCACTACCAAATACTAAATAATTTACTTTTAAAGCATTTAATATAGAAATGGCTCCTTTAGCAAAAATATCAGCACTTTGAGTAGCAAAACTAAAAGGTAATTCAATTACTAAATCAATACCATAATTAAGAGCTATTTCAGTTTTATCCCATTTATTAATAATACTTGGAATACCTCTTTGACTGAAATTACCTGTCATTACTAAAATGATAGTAGAATTAGGATATAATTCTTTAATTTTCTTTAAATGGTAAATATGTCCATTATGGAAAGGATTATATTCACATATAATACCAACTGTAGTCATAGTTAATCACCTGTTAATATTATATCTTAAAAATACTTTTTGACAAGTAGTTAGGGTTATCTAGTGACACTATTCAAAAATATATTTGTAAAAATAGAAAATATATAGTATAATGATGAAGCAGTGGTGATGTCTATGATTATTGATTTAATACCTTTATTAAATAAGACTGTAGAAGAAATAAAGATAAATAGTGATTTCTCTTTTACTAAAGATAAACTAAAAAGTTTAGATATTATAGACTTAGTTGATGGTAGAGTGGATGGAACTATTTACTTAGAAAATGAAACAGTTCATTATTTACTTCAAGTATCTGGTAAAATGATAATTAGAGATGCTATTAGTTCAGAAAACATTTCTTATCCTTTTACTATTCAAGTTGAAGAAAATTTAGAAAATAATCAAAATAGTATTGATATTATAGACATTTTATGGCAAAATATAGTATTAGAAGTTCCTTTGAAACTTACAGAAGTAGAAGACCTTAGTCAATATCAAGGGGAAGGCTGGAGACTAGTAAGTGAAGAAGAGTTGAACAAAGAACAGAATCCTTTTGCGGAATTAAAGGATTTGTGGAGAGAGGAGTGATAAAATGGCAGTACCATTCAGAAAAGTATCAAAAACTAGAAAAAGAATGAGAAGAAGTCACAATGCTTTGGTAGCAAATACAACAACTAAGTGTACTAATTGTGGTGAAGCAATTCGTCCACATAGAGCTTGTCCAAAATGTGGATTCTATAAAGGAAAAGAAGTAGTAAGTAAAGATGCTGAATAAGCATTTTTTTCTTTACCTATAATTCTACATAAAAATTACTATTTATATCTTATACTAAACTAGACAAGGTGATAAATTATGAAAATATATCTTGATCTAGTTTTTTTAGTTAATTTTGGATTTGATCTATTACTATTACTAACACTTAAAATAGTATTAAAAAAGAATACTACTATTAAAAGAATACTATTAGGAGCTTTAATAGGAGGACTAAGTATATTCTTTCTGTTTTTACCATTAAATACAGTTACATTATTTATATTAAAAATAATAATATCATTAATTATGATTAGAGTAAGTTATCCATTTACTAATATAAAAACATATTTAAAAGATATATTATATTTATATTTTATTAGTATTATATTAGGAGGATTTCTATATTACTTAAATTTAGAGTTTTCTTATAAAAATACAGGATTAGTATTCTTTCATAATGGATTTAGTATTAATTATATTCTATTACTTATATTAAGCCCTATTATTCTGTATTTATATATTAAACAGAATAAATATTTAAGGAAAATAAATGCTACTAATTATATAGTTACATTTACGTATAAGAATAAAGGATATACTTATAATGCTTATTTGGATACTGGTAATAAGTTATATGATCCATATAAGAAAAGACCAGTTATATTATTATATGATAGTGAATTTAATATAGGTAAAAATGAAAAAATAATATATGTACCATATAAGACACTGGAACATAATGGAGTTATACCATGTATTATAATAAAAAATATTGTGATAGATAATAAAATAGAAGTAAATAATGTATTAGTTGGTATTAGTAAGAAAGAGTTTAAGATAGATGGTATATCTATTATTCTACATCCTGATATATTTGATAATTAATAATAATTCGACAGTATTTTTTAAATTGATTTTCTATAATTAAATTATTAAACATATATTTAATTAAGGAGGAGATAAAGTGATTGGTTTATTATTATTAATTAGTGAATTAATTAGTAAAGTTAGTGTATTATTTTATGTAGGGGCTACTGATATATTACCGGAGCCTTTATCTAAACAGGAAGAAGAGTTTTATCTACATTTAGCTAGTGATGGAGATTTGTATGCTAGAGATAAGTTAATTGAACATAATTTAAGATTAGTAGTATTTTTAGCTAAGAAGTATGAGAATACTAAAGTGGATTTGGAAGATTTAGTAAGTATAGGTACTATAGGACTTATTAAGGGTATTAAGACTTATCAGATGGATAAAAATATTAAATTAGCTACTTATGCTTCTCGTTGTATAGATAATGAAATACTAATGTATTTGAGGAAGAATAAGAGAGTAAGGACAGAAGTTAGTTTTGATGAGTCATTAAGTTTTGATGCTGATGGTAATGAATTACATTTAGAGGATATATTAGGAACTGATCCGGATATAGTTACTAGAAATTTAGAAAAAGAGACTGAAAGAAATTTAGTGATGGAAGAGATTAATAAGTTAAATGATAGGGATAGAGAAATTATTATATTAAGATATGGTTTACTGGGTAATAAGGAAATGACTCAGAAGGATGTTGCGGATTTACTAGGTATTAGTCAGTCTTATATTTCTAGAATAGAAAAAAAGGTAATACGTAGATTAAAGAATTTAGTAGGATGTTGAAACTAGTATCTGATTACTAGTTTTTCTGTGTATGAGATTAGTTAATAATTTGCTTAAATAAATAGTATACTTTACATGAAAGGGTCTGGTTCTACTAGATTCTTTTATTTTTTTCTTGTATAATTGATTTGGATGTGATGATATGCAGAGGTATTTTTCTGATAAGAAAATTGATAATACTTTCTTACTTAGTAAAGAGGATAGTTATCATATAAATAAAGTTATGCGAATGAAGACAAATGATCAAGTAGAAGTAGTATTTAATAAAGAGTGTTACTTGACTAAAATTATTGATATAAATTTAGACTCTACTTTAGTAGAAATAATTTCTAAGTTAGATGATAAACCAGAGATGAATATTTCTGTTACTTTGGTTCAATCACTAGTAAAGGAACAGAAAATGGATTTTATTATTCAGAAAGCTACTGAATTAGGGGTTTCTAGTATTATTCCACTTGCTACTACTAGAAGTGTAGTTAAAGAAAATGATAAAACAGATAAGAAAATAATTAGATGGCAACGTATAGCTAAAGAGGCTAGTGAACAGTCTAAAAGAGTGGTAATACCCAATATAGAATCAGTAATCTCAGTTAAAGATTTATCACTATTAGACAATTATGATGTAAAGATTTTGTGTACAGTTAGAGAAAATAGTAAAAATATAAAAAATATATTATCAAATATTAAAACTGGTGTTACAATGTTAATTGTAGTAGGACCTGAGGGTGGATTTACAGAAAAAGAAGAGGAAGAAATGATTAAAAATGGATTCATTACTACATCATTAGGAGATACTGTTTTACGTACTGAAACAGTAGCTTTATTTTTGATGAGTGTAATTCATTATCATGATATGAGGTGAAGTAATTATGCCAATAATTGGAACAGATATAACGAGAGAATTAGTTTTAGTATATTCATTGATTGGGTTAGTGATTGCTTTAATTATTATCATTTTAATAGTGGATCGTTGTAACAGTAAAAAGAAAAAAGATTTGTTTTCTAATTCTAAATTAACTAAAAGTTTGAGGGACTTAGAATCAATATCTAAAGAAGTTAAAGAAACTGATAAAGAAGATACATCTATTTTAGAAACTAAGAGTGAACCTATAGAGGTTTCTTCCGTACCAGTAGTTTCTACTAATGAAATATATACTGATGAACTATTGGAATCAGATGAAGAAGAATATGAGCCAGAACCAGAGCTTGAAAAAACACAAGCCCAGATAGATGTTGAAGAAATCAAAAAAGCTTTAGAAAAAGCCCAGGCTGAGGAGGAAAGAGTAGACCCTTATCAAAAGTTTGAAGAAGAGCAGGAACAAAATGCTATTATCAGTTATGATGAATTAGCTAAGAATTTTGATCGTTTGTATGATGAAAGTGAAAAAATTCAATATATTGAAGATGATAATCTACCTATAAATATAGAAGAATTGTATCAAAGAAATGAAGAAATACTAAATCCTAAAAAAGTAAAATTAGAAGATTTAAATACAGTACAAGTGAAAGTGGAAAAGGAATTAAGAAAAGAACCAGCTAATAATGGATTTAAGAGTAGTCCTCTTATTTCACCAGTTTATGGTATTCAGAATAAACCTAGTACTAATAATGCTAGAAGTAATGTTAGTTCAAGTAATTATGAAGTAGATGAAGAAATGCGTAAGACTAATGAATTTTTAAAAACTCTAAAAGAACTACAGAAAAATTTGGATTGATTTATTACTTAAAATAAAATATAATATATTTACGTGATGCGATGATGGCTAGGGAAAAGCTTGAGCAATACATTAAAAGAGATTCTTCTAGAATAAGTAGGGTGGAACCGCGGATAATATTTTCGTCCCTATATTTTAGGGGAATCTTTATTAGGGGGAAAACATGATGAATAGTACTTTAGAAGAAATGACTATTAATAAACAGAATCAACTAATTATTAATAGTAAAATAATTATAGATGATTGGAGACCTTTTAGACCTTATACTGTAAAAACTAAGTTAAATGCTGAAATAGCTACTAATAGTAGAAAAATTACTAAAAATAATAATTTAGAAATTGAAGAGTTAATGAAATTGGCTGAAATTGATAGTAAGGAATATATTTCTAAGTTGATTGATTTAAACTTTATGAATGATACAATTAATAAAGAATCTTTTCATATTAATTATTCTATAACTAAAAGTAAGGATGAATGTTGGGATAGAACTATTTGCTTTGAAGGGAGTAATTATAAAGTTTATTTTGTTGATGATGCTGTTGAGTATTATGCTAATAAAATAAATGAATTAAAGACACGTAGAATTAAAGATAGTTATAATTATAGTACTAATCTAATAGATAGTATGAAAGTTAAAAATCTGGTATTAGAGGTCTCTGATGGTTTTGATTTTATGATGAAGAACTATTGCTTGTATAGTGGAAAAGAAAATAGCTCTGGTATTGTAACTTTACCACGTACTTTATGCTATCATACTGATTTAGATCGAAATTGTATGGTAAATGATGCTGATATAGAAAATATGCTTAGTATTATTGATACTTATACTTTGATTTATGGACCTATAAGATATTTTACTTATACTAGTGATGAATTACTTGCTAGTAGTTCTAATAGAAATGGTGATATTAAAATAAAGGGAATTAATAAGGCTCCAGAATTAGTTAAAAAAATATCATCATTACAGGAAAGGAATTGATTATATGAATGTGGCTATATTATCATCTAGCTGTGAAAATATTGATGATTATTATATTAATCTAGCTAAAACTGTCTCTAGTGATTTAGCTAGTAGAAATTTTGATTTAGTATTTGGGGGATGCTCTACTTCTATGATGGGAGAATGTTATAAAGAGTTTATTAATCAGGGTAGAAGTGTTTATTCTTTTACTACAGTTAAATATACTGGTGATATGGCTAATCTTCCTCAGGCTAAACACTGTATTAGAGAGACAACTTTTGACTTAAAAAAGTCATTGTTTGAGAAATCTGACTTGATTTTAGCTTTGGCAGGTGGCTTTGGTACTTTATCGGAAATACTATCTTTTATTGAAGAAAATAGAAGTAATGATAAAGAAGTACCTATCGTTATATATGATACTAATCATTATTATTACTATTTATTAGAACAGTTAAAGGTAATGAATGATAATAAGTTCTTAAATGCAGATATTACTAAATGGGTAACTATTATAAATAGTCATGAGGAATGGCTAGATTATATAGATAAATTTAATGATAAGAAGGGAATGAGTAGATGAAAACAGAATTAACTATGGATAAATTAGTAAATATATGTAAGCAGTATGGTTTTATATTTCAGGGAAGTGAAATATATGGTGGGCTTGCTAATACTTGGGATTTTGGACCACTTGGTACTGAATTAAAGAAAAATATTAAGAATGCTTGGCAAAAGAAGTTTATACAAGAAGATCCTAATAATGTAGGACTTGATAGTGCTATTTTGATGAATCCTAAGACATGGGAAGCTAGTGGACATATTAAGACTTTCTCTGATCCATTAATTGATTGTAGGCACTGTAAGACACGTCATAGAGCTGATAAATTAGTTGAAGATAATGGAGTAGCGGATGCAGCAGGTATGAGCCATGAGGAGTTAATTAACTATATTAAAGAACATAATATAGTTTGCCCTAATTGTGGCAAGTTAGATTATACTGATATTCGTGAATTTAACTTAATGTTTAAGACATTCCAAGGAGTTACTGAGGATTCTAAGAACACTATTTATTTAAGACCTGAGACTGCTCAAGGAATATTTGTTGACTTTTTAAATATTCAAAGAAGTATGCGTTTAAAGGTACCATTTGGTGTAGGACAGGTAGGAAAGAGTTTCCGTAATGAAATAACTCCAGGTAACTTTATTTTTAGAGTTAGAGAGTTTGAACAGATGGAGCTTGAATTTTTCTGTAAACCTGGTACTGAATTAGAGTGGCATAAATATTATAAAGATGCCTGCAAGAACTTCTTACTTTCACTTGGTATTAAAGAAGAAAATTTAAGACTTAGAGATCATTCACCTGAAGAATTATCTTTCTATAGTAATGCAACTACTGATATTGAATATAAGTTCCCATTTGGATGGGGAGAGTTATGGGGAATAGCTTCTCGTACAGATTATGACTTAACTCAACACCAAAAAGTATCAGGAGTATCAATGAGTTATTTAGATCCTGAAACTAATGAAAAATATATTCCATACGTTATTGAACCAAGTCTTGGAGTTGAAAGATTATTCTTAACAGTATTATGTAATAGCTATGAAGAAGAAGAACTTGAAAATGGAGAAACACGTGAAGTTATGCATTTTCATCCATACTTAGCTCCATACAAAGTAGCAGTATTACCATTAATTAAGAAATATCATAGTGAAAAAGCTACTGAAATTTATAAAATGCTTAGTAAGTATTTTCCTACTGTGTATGATGAAGCTGGTAATATTGGTAAACGTTATAGAAGAGAAGATATTATGGGTACACCATTTAGTATTACAGTAGATGATAATACTTTAAATAATAATACAGTAACTATTCGTGATCGTGATACTATGGAACAGATTACATTACCTATAGATGAAGTAGTTAATTATATTCAAAACAAAATATACTTTTAAAATATAAAGAGGTTATAGTGAAATATCATTATAACCTCTTATTAAATCTTTTAATTGTTCAAATAATATAGCTTTAATTAGTTCAGGCCTTTCTAAATAGGGAAAGTGACCAACTTTGTCAATAATAATTAGTTCTGAATTCTTAATCATATTATTCATAATCTTAGCATCACTAATAGGAGTATCCATATCACTATTTCCCCATATTAATAATACATTACTATCTATATATTTTAAATAATTCTTTAAATCAGTATTTACTACATTTTGGAAAGTTTTTCTCATATTAGAAGATAATTCCTGGTAATCACGTGATGCATATCTTTTAAATAAATTATTATAATACTTGGTTTGGTATTTTTTAGGTATAATTCTACCTAACTTTTTTAATAACTTGTATGATAACCTTTTAAATAACTTCTTAATAGTTACTTTAGGCTTAATACCAGCACTATCCATCAATATTATATTAGAAAACTTATAATGATAATATCCAGTTAATATACTAATAATTCTACCACCAAAAGAATGACCTATAAGTATAGGGTCTTGCAACTTATTTTCTTTTATAAACTCATATATTAAATTACTGTAATCAAAGATAGTTAAATCATGATTAGGAAAACCACTATTACCAAAGCCAGGATAATCAATACTGTATACTGTGAAATAATTACTTAGATAATCTATTAGATAATTAAAACTTTTTCTAGTATCTCCCCATCCTGGTAATAGTAATAGCTTTTTTTTACCGTTTCCCTGTATTTCATAATACATAGAAATATCTTTATATTTAAAATACATGATTATCACCTAGTGTAATTTATGTAAAGATATGAAAATAGTTACTGTGATAAATTTATTAGAAAGACTAATAATTGAATATTTTTTTCATATCATTTATTAGGTGGTTCTATGTCTTATTTAAGAGATTATATAGTAGATAAAACTTTTCGCTTTACTTATACAGAAAATAAATTAAATATAATTAACTATATAGAGATTAATTATATGGAAGATAGTAAAATATCACTATTATATAGTCAGGGTATTTTTGTGGTTAAGGGAGAAAATTTACGTATACAGAAATTATTAGATAATGAAATATTAGTAGTTGGTAAGATAGAAAATATTGAGTTTAAGGACTGATATTATGAATCAATATGAGATTAAGATTACTGGTAAAGATTTAAAACGTTTTATTAAGAACTTACATAATTTAAAAATAGAACTTTATAATATTTATTATAAAGATAATAGTGTCTATATTAGGGTTAGTCTTAGTGATTATAAGAAAATATTAGAGATTAAAACTATATATGAGATTGAAGTAGTTAGATTATATGGACCTATTTATATATTAGATTGCTTAAAGAAATGGCGTATATTTTTAATATTTTTAGTAATTGGTATTATAGTAATTACTTTTTTATCACATCTTATATTTGAGATTGATATAGTTCATACTAAGAAGGAAATGCGTGATTTACTTAGTGAAGAATTAGCTAAGAGAGGTATTTCTAAGTATCATTTTGTGTTATCGTTTGATAGACAGGAAAAAATAGTAGAAGAGATAATTAGAGAAAATAGAAGTGTAGTAGAATGGATGGAAATAGAACGTGAGGGAGTTAAATATATTATAAAAGTTGAAGAACGTAAGGAAAAAGATATTAATAATGATGATACACCACGTGATATAGTGGCTAAGAAAGATGGTTATGTTACTAATATTTTGGCTAGTCAGGGTTCGGTTTTAGTTACTCCTGGTACTTATGTTAAAAAGGGTGATATTTTAATAACTGGTAGTATTAAAAATAAAGATACATTAATGGCTAAAGTAAAAGCTGATGGTAAAGTATTTGCGGAGGTTTGGTATGATATAACGGTTTCTTTACCATATCACTATAAAGAGGAAAGCAAAACTGGTAATAAAAAGAAGGTATTAAGAGTAAATTTTTTAAATAAGAGTATTAATTTATTTGATTTTGATAAATATAAAGATAAGAGTGATGAAGTTATTTATAGTATTAAGAATAATCTTATACCTATTTCTTTGGGGATTTATGAAGAGGAAGAACTAATTAAAAAAGATTATTTATATACTAAAGAAACGGCTATATTAGAGGCTAGTAATATGGCTAGGAGCAAACTATTAAACAAACTTGGACAGGAAGATGAGATATTGTATGAAAAAAGTTTGAAAATTATGGAAGAAGATAGTAAAATAATAGTAGTAATCTTTTTTAAAGTAAAAGAAGACATTACTAGTTATCAAGATATTTCAGATGAACTATTAATTGATGAAAAAAGTTAGGTGATAAAATGATTACTCCTTTAGATCAAACTATTCGTGGGGTAATGGAGTTTACTTGGCCTATGATCGTAATTTGTGTTTTGATTCTATCTTCTATTAGATTAGCTAGTTTAATTAAGAACCATACTGAGTTTGTGTTTTATAGGGAAGTACTTAAATTACTATTTTTAATTTATATTTTATGTTTATTCCAAATAGTTACTTTTGAGGATCCGGCTTTAACAGTTGGAACTAATCATTTTAATTTGGTTCCATTTAGGGAAATATTAAGATATAAGATAGGTAGTAGGTTATTCTTTAAGAATGTAGTGGGAAATTTAGTAATGTTTATTCCGTATGGTTTCTTTGCTTCTTATTTTACTAAGATAAAAAAGGCATCTACTTCGTTTGGATTAATACTATTTGCCTCTTTAAGTATTGAATTTACACAATTAGCTATTGGTAGAATCTTTGATATAGATGATGTTTTATTGAATGTAGCAGGAGGAATGCTTGGATATGGTGTATACTGGATGCTATCTAAGCTCGGAGATTCACTTCCTAAGGTTTTTTCTAGGACTTGGTTTTTAAATATTTTATCAATATTATTAGTAATTATTTTTATTAGTTATGTATGGATGGTGATGGTTAGATGAATACTTATGAAATTTTTAATGAGACAAGCTATGAATTAGATAATGAGATTAAAGACTTATATAAATTACTTGAGTTTACTTTAAAGAGAGAAAAATTAGATAACGTTGAATTTAATGTGATTTTTGTAGATAGTGATACAATTCATAATATTAATAAAACTTATCGTAATGTAGATAGAGTAACTGATGTTATTAGTTTTGCGTTAGAAGATAATGAGACTATTAAACTTGATCATAGATTATTAGGTGATATTTATATCTGTATAGAAAGAGCTAAAGAACAAGCTCAGGAATATGGACATTCTTTTAAGAGAGAGTTATCATTTTTGACTATTCATGGCTTACTTCATTTATTAGGATATGATCATATGGAGCCTGAGGAAGAAAAAGTAATGTTTCAGAAACAAGAGGATATTCTTAATGAGTTTGGTATTACTAGGTAGGTGAATTTAATGAAATTATATCATGGGAGTAATTTAAAAGTTGAGGTACCTGAAATATTAGATAGTAAGAGGGCTTTAGACTTTGGAAAAGGATTTTATTTAACTACAGATCTTGAACAGGCTAAAAGGTGGGCAATGGTAGTCACGAAAAGAAGAGAACAGGGAATACCTACTGTTTCGGTGTTTGATTATGATATAGAAAATCATTTAAATATACTGAAATTTGATGGCCCCAATATTGAATGGCTTAGATTTATTTCGAATAATAGAAAAATGATAGAAGCTGATAAAGATTATGACATAATTGTTGGACCTGTAGCTAATGATAATACTATGCCTGTTATAAATATGTATTTAAGCGGTTTATATGATGAAAATGAGGCCTTAAAAAGATTGCTTCCACAAAATTTAAAAGATCAAGTGGTATTTAAAACACAAAAAGCATTAAGTTATTTGAAATTTTTGGAGGAAATGAAATATGAATAAAATATCTAGTGATTGGTTGAAATATTATGATGTCGAAATGATTAAAATGATAAGGAATAAATATAATCTTTCTTATATGGATTCTTTTAAAGAATTTGTTTATTCTAAAACTTATAAAATGCTAGAAAATAAAGATTTTGAAATGTATGAATTTGGTGTTCCTGCTATTTTTGATATGTGGGAAAATGAAAAAATAACTGGAACTCCTCAGAATTCAATATACTTAAGGAGTGTTGACTGATGGATAAAAAAACAGAATTTTATATATATTTAATTGAAAAATATGCTGAATATAAAAAAATGTCTACTCCTATAGTAGTAGCTAAGTTAGAAGAGTTGAATTTAACTGATGTTGTATATGAGATGTATGAAAAGTACCACATAGAAGCTATTGAAAATGCATTTCAGGATATAGATAGATTAATCTATGAAAAAGAGAATGAAAGTATTTAGGAGTAAAATATGAATAAAACTAAAATTTTTAATAAATTAAATCAACTTATTACTAATTCTAGCAGTAAATATTACCATTATCCAGTAGCTGCCTTATTAGAATGTGATGATGGTAGTGTTTATTCTGGTGTTAATGTAGAGACTAGTTCTCCTCAAGCTGGTGTTTGTGCAGAAAGATGTGCTTTATTTTCAGCTATAGCTAATGGATATAAAAAAGATAACTTCAAAAGAATCTATATATTAAATAAGACTAATGATATTATTACGCCATGCTTTATATGTAGACAAGCTTTACTTGATTACTGCAATCAAGACTTAGAAATTATTAGTTTTAATATATTAGGAGATAGTAAAACATATATACTAAAAGATTTAACTCCTAATAGTTTTGGAGAGGGAAATTTAAGATGAAAAGTGGTTTTGTAAGTATTGTGGGGAGACCTAATGTAGGTAAGAGTACCTTACTAAATACAATTTTAGAAACTAAACTAGCTATTACTTCAGATAAGGCTGGTACTACTAGAAATGTTATTCAAGGAGTTTATGAAGATTCTGATAGTCAAATAGTATTTGTTGATACACCTGGTATTCATAAACCAGTTAATAAGCTAGGTAATATTTTAAATAAAAAAGCTTATCAAACTAGTGATAATGTTGACTTGATATTATTTTTAGTTGATGTAGAAAAGGGTATTGGTAGGGGAGATTTATTTGTATTAGATAAACTTAAAAAAGAAAATTTACCCATTATTTTAGTTTTAAATAAAGTTGATCGTATAGCTAAAGATAGTCTTTTAGAAATTATTATGAAATATAAAGACTTATATGATTTCTCAGAGATTTTTCCTATATCGGCATTAAAAAATGATAATGTTAATTCCTTAATTAAAACTATTAAAAAGTATTTACCAAACGAAGGGAAGATATTCTTAGATGATACTTTTACTAATATTTCAACCAATTTTTATATTAGTGAAATTATACGTGAAAAAGTATTACGTAAAACTAGACAAGAAGTTCCACATACAGTTACTTGTTTAGTTGAAAAGAAAGTAGAAGAAGACACTAAAGTAATCATTCAAGCAATTATTATAGTAGATAGAGAATCTATTAAAAAGATAATCGTTGGTAAAAATGCTTCAATGCTTAAAAGTATAGGAATTGATGCTAGATGTGATTTAGAAGAATACTTTGGTAAAAAAGTATACCTAGAATTATTCGTTAAAGTTATAGAAAATTGGCGTGATAAAGAAAAATATTTAAAAGAATTAGGTTTAAGTGAATTAGAAAGTTAAAAATTTATCATTATAATAATAGGTGATGATAAATGAATAAAATATTATGGGATTTGTTTCAAAAAACTGGTAATATTAATTATTATATTCTTTCTAAGAAGATTAAAGAGAAGAGTTGAGGCAAGTTGGAAGTAGTAAAAGTAGAAGCTATCGTACTAGGAGAAACTAACTACGGAGAATCTAGTAAAATTTTAAAGATTTTAACAGAAAAATATGGTATTATAAGTGTAATGTCTAAAGGATGCAGAAATCTTAAAAGTAAACTTCGTGGTGTTAGTTCTAAGATGTGTTATGGTGATTTTCACTTTTACTATAAACCAAATGGGATTTCTACCCTAGTAGATGTTGATATTAAAAACTCTTTTCGTAATATACTAATGGATATAGAGAAAATTAGTTATGCAACATATCAGTTAGACTTAGTGGAACAAGTAGCTAAACATAGTGAAGATAATAGTATCTTTAATATACTTATAGAAGTACTATGTAAGATGAATGATGGATATGATGCTATGATATTAACTAATATTTTAGAACTTAAAATGTTGAATTATTTAGGAATTCAACCAGTTATTGATAATTGTAGTATTTGTGGGAGTAGTAAGCAGATTGTTACTATAGATCCAACTAGTGGAGGATATATTTGTAATCAGTGTTATCGTGATGAGAAAATATATAGTAGTAAAATGATTAAATTAATTAGAATGCTTTATTATGTAGATGTTCACAAAATTACTAAATTAGAAGTTCATGATTCAGTAAAAAAAGAACTTAATGAATTTATTGATTTATATTATGAACGTTACTCAGGTTTATATTTAAAGAGTAAAGCCTTTTTAAAGAGTTTAGGCAAAATAGGATAGAGGTATGTATGATGAAAAATAAGAAGCCTTATATAATAACATTACTTATAGCATTAGCTATATTTTTAATCATTTTTATTAGTAAAGGAATATTTCCATTTGGTAGTAATTCACTTATTTGGGGTGATATGCATGATCAAATAACGGCGTTTTATTACCATTTTTATGATTCAGTATATGGTAATAAATCATTATTAGTTGATTTTTCTACTAGTGGAGGGATTAACTTTATTGGAATACTTGCTTATTATATATTGAGTCCATTTAGTTTGATAACATTATTATTTCCAAGAGATCAAATATATTTAGTGGTATCTATTATAATAGCTTTAAAAGTTATAACTGCTAGTATTACTTGCCTATATTTTATACGTACTTATTTTAAGAAAACTTCATGCTGGTTAAGTATATTTTTAGCATTAATTTATGCTTTTTCTGGATATAGTTTAGCAATGTATCAAATTACTCCTTGGATAGATGTTATGTACTTATTTCCATTATTAATAATAGGATTAAAGAAAGTGCTTGATTTAGAAAAGCCTACCTTTTATATAGTAGTATTAACATTATCATTGATATGTAGTTTTTATGTATCTATTATGGTAATATTATTTATCTTTTTAAGTTCTTTGATATATTTATTGGTTTATAAGAATAAAGAGGAAAGAAAAAAGGGAGTATTAGCTTTAGGAATAACTACTGTTATTAGTCTATTATTAGCAGCTTTTATTATAGTACCATCATATTTGCAAATATCTATTTCTTCACGTTTAGGATTCAAATTAAGTGAATTATTAAATTCTAAAACAGGTCCTATTACAGATAAGATAGCTATGTTCTTATTTGGTGGACTTATGTATATGGGATTAGTATTATTATTTTCTCGCTTTAAAGAAAATAAAAAATTTATTAGTTGGTATTTACCTACATGTCTTATTATGCTTATTCCTGTTATTGTGGAACCAGTAAATAAAATATGGCATTTTGGATCATATGCTTTTTTTACTTATCGTGCTGGATTTATTATGATGTTTTTATTAATAATTGGAGCATGTTATGGATTTGAGAAATATCAAGAAAAGAAGAATAATGATACTTTTAAAAATAAAATAATTATTACTATTATTACTTTAGTAGCAATTAGTGGTATTATCTTTTTAACATATCGTTATTATAACCAATTTCAAATAGCATTAGATAAGCTTACTATATCTAGTAATCATGTTTTACTTGGAATGCTTTTTATAACAACATTCTTATCATTTATTACTTGTTTCTTAATCTTTAATATTTATAAGAAGCTTGATATATTATCAATTACATTAATTGGTCTTATTACAGTAGTACATATAACATGTAATGGTTTACTTTATTTAGGAATAGATTTTGATCAAGAAAGATTAACTAGTCAATATAAGGATCTACAAGAATTAGAGAAAACATATAAAGATGGAGATATCTATAGAGTAAAAAATATAACTTCAGATTATATTATGAATAGTGGTATGGTAATGAAGTATCATAACTTAGATCACTTTACTTCATTAACAGATCGTAGTAATTTAAGAAGCTTAAAGAAAATGGGTTATTCATCTATGTGGGTTAAAAATTACTCTAAGGGTGGAAGCTTATTTACAGATTTATTATTAGCTAATCGTTATATTATGAGTAATAAGAAAACTATTATTCCATACTATGATTATGTTGGTAAGTATGGTAATATTTACTTCTATAAATCAATATATGATGTTTCATATGGATATTTTCTAAATAATGATATAGATATTATGAATTTAAATAATTCTTTTGAGATACAGAATAAAATATATAATAGTATTACTAATGATACAGATTTATTTCAAATAATAGATGATTTTACTTTAGTTAATATTACTAATAAAAAAGAATATGGTAGAAAGATATATTCTATTATAGAAGATGATGCTAATAACTATTT
Organism: uncultured Bacilli bacterium; assembly: GCA_934183185.1. Classification (GTDB taxonomy): domain Bacteria; phylum Bacillota_I; class Bacilli_A; order RF39; family UBA660; genus Alloscybalousia. The sequence goes on from CAKPSO010000018.1 coordinate 29,368, forward strand.
AGAAAAAGAAATAGAAGTAGGGAAAAGACAAAAGATTTATTTAGAGATACTAAAAGACTTAGATAATACAGAGAATTCTAAAATATATCAGCAATTTAATATTTATATTAATGATAAACTATATAAACAGAAGGCCGTAACAGAACAGGATAATGGGTTGATAGATTTAGGTACTTATGAAAATGAAAAAGTTAATATAAAAATAGAATTAGTAAGTAGTATTACTTATGATAATATTACTTTAGGATTAATGGATTTAGATAAGTATGAAAGTTTTGCTTTAAATAATAAGATAGATACTAAGGTATCGTTTAATAGAAATAAGATAAATATTAAGGTAAATAGTACTAAGAAACAATTATTATTTATACCTATAGCTTATAATGATGGATATAGTGCTAAAGTAAATGGTAAGAGTGCAGAAGTTATAAAAGTATTTGATAATTATATTGGGGTTATGACTGATATAGGAGATAATGATATAGTATTATCATTTATGCCTAAGGGCTTAGTACCTATGTTATGGGTTAGTTTAGTTACCTTGATTGGTACTATTATATTAATTAAAACTGGTATTTATAATAAGCTATTAGATATTAAATGGTTAAATAATATAGCATATTATGTATATTTAGTTGGATATATAGGATTAGTATTCTTAATGTATGTTATGATGACTATATGTTTTATATTATCTTATTTTGTATATTTATTAGTTTAATGGTAATGCATAGTAATGTGCATTACTTTTTTTGTATATATGCGTGTTAACTAAATGTAAATTTTAATTTTAATTTTAAAAGTGCTTCCATAGGGAGCAAAAGTATGATAAGATTAAGTAGTAATAAAATAATAGCTAGAGATAGTATTAT
>CAKPSO010000019.1 GCA_934183185.1 uncultured Bacilli bacterium
CCAGTATTTGTTCCTTCTACTTTGAAATCAAATACATTATTATCTCCTACTAATTCTTTACCCTTAGTATCTGATATCGGTTCTGCTTCAGTTATACTTATTCCATTACCATTAGTATTATTTTCTGTATACAAGAACTTTAATGTTCCAGATGTAACTACATTATCTGTAGTACCTTCTTTAGTATAAGTAAATACTGCATATGTTACTCCTATAGTTATTGCAAATATGCTTAGTACTCCTAATACTGAAAAAATGATTTGTTTACTTTTATTACCATTTTTCATCACAATACCTCCATCTATTATCTACAGATATTGTATCATAACTACCCCCCCCCCAAGTCAAGCCTGGGGTTGGGGGGAAGTTTACTGATTGTGAATTTTTTTACATACAAAAAGAATAATACCACAATGATACTATTCTTTAAAATCTGAGTAAATTGATATTAATTAAAAATCTTTTTAGCTATATCAATAATAGCAGTTGCAAATACTGACATAGAAGCAATGCTTACAAATAACTTATTCTTGTCAACTTCAGCTATATCTTTTACTGATGTAAATAATATTAATAAGCTTGAAATATAAGCAAATGAACTAACATAGCTTCTAATATTTCCCATGAAGTCTCCATCAATAAATACTAATACTGAATTAATCAAATATCCAACTAGTACTACTGAAACACTTATAGCTACAGCTGTAATCATTTGTTTCCAAGTAGCTGTTCCTTTTAATAACTTAGAAATAATTATATATCCTAATAATACTATTAAAGCATATTCAATAAAACTATTTGCAAAAGTAGTAAGGAACTCTTTTAAATACTCAGGTTCAGCATTTACTTTACCAGATAAAGCACTTTCAAATAAACTAGATAATTCTCCAGCACTAAATCCATTAGCAGAAGATGCTGAATACATATTCTTTAAAGTAGCAATCTTGTATATACCACTAGAAATAGCAGCTAATACTATCATAATAATTCCTGAAATCCATTTGCTTTCACAAACAAATTCCTTAATTGCTTCAAATGGTTTAGTAAAAATATTTTTAAATACATTTAAGCAATCCATACAACTACTCTTAATATCAATAGCTGTATTTTCTTCAACAGCTACTTCCTTTTCTTTTGCTTTTGAAGAAGCTTTCTTTGTACAAGAACACACTTCCCCTTCTTCTAACTTTTTACCACATTTTGTACAAAACTTTGCCATAATTTTAAACCCTCACTTTATTTAATTTTATTTTAATATCTAGAAAAATATGTAAATAAATTACTAGTATCAACTAAAGAATAACCATCTTTATTCATTTGGAATGTTAAAGTAACATAGTTATAGTCTTTGCCATCTTTTGTCTCTGTAGTATCTCCTGATTTATACTCAATACTATACTTATATGATGCTTTTGCTCTCAATACTAAGTTACCATCATCATCTAGATAAGCATTACTTAAATCAATATTAGTAAAATCAATAGATTTAAGTTTAGAATAAGCACTAGCTAAATCATCTTTAAAATCTGTATATGAATCTTCTAAATCTGAAGTATCTACACCATCTTTACTATAATTAGCTTTAATATCATCCCAAGACTTACATTCAATACCAGCTTGATATAAATCTTTTAAAGTAGTTTTATAAGTACTAGTTAATGTCTTCTTAGCATCATCTGATAAACTACTTAGTGAAAAACTAATCTTATGATAATTATAATAAGTACTTGGTGTTACATCATCTTTTAATTCAATACCATTAACTAATTTAGCTTCTAATGTAGTTTTAGCAGTAAATACTTGTGGAAGTACATATACATCAGTAGCATCAGTTGTTTCATCTTTATTCAAATATTTCTTACCTACTTTTATACCACTAAAAGTAACCTCTGCATCTTTTGGCACAGTTATTTCGTAATCTTTAACTACCATTGAACTAGATGAGAAATCGTTTATCTTCCATTCATCAAATAAAAGCATTTTCTTATCTTTAGTCTTAGTTAATTTTACTTTTTCTGTTTCTTCATCTCCATCTTTAGTAGTGTAACTAACAGTTACAGTAGCAGCTAACTTACTATCAGCATATTCAACTTTAGTAATAGTATAATTTTCTATATCAGTAGAGTAAGTACTACCTTTCATTACTTGTTCAAATACCTTTTTACTAGTAAAAGTTTTATCCCCTTCTAATTCAATATAAGAATATAACTTACCAGCATCTTTATTAATAACTGCTTCAATATAATCTTTAGCTATCTGTTTAGGACTATATTTATTACCTAAAACTTGATAAAAGACTATAAAAGCTATTACTACTACAGCTACTACTCCAAGTATAATCTTAGATTTCTTAGACATAGGCTTTTTAGGCGCTTGATTAGAAACTTTTTTAGTTACTTTAACTGTTTCTTCTTCAACATTATTTACTTTAGCACCACACTTCTCACAAAACTTATCCCCTTTCTTTAATTTTGCACCACATTCTTCGCAAAACATTATCTTACCTCCTTACTATTTAAGTATAAGAAATAATAACTATTTTGTAAAGAAAAAATAGCAGATATTTACTAACGCTGCTATTCTTTTACACATGATTATCAAATTCTTTGTCAACCAAGAATTCATGTATTTCCTCTTCCAAACTATTCATGTAAATTTCCTCAATACGATCTACTCTACACTTTTCTGCTTGCACAATAGATTCTATTTTATATATAGCTTTTTCTATATCATCATTTACTACTACAAGTTATATTTAGTAACCTCATTTATTTCATTATAAGCTGTTTTAAATCTATCAAGCATCTTCTCCTTACTATCAGTCCCTCTTCTAATTAATCTCTTTCTTAACTCTTTTAAAGATGGCGGCATTAAGAATATAAATAGAGCTTCTGGTATTAATTTTTTAACATTCATAGCTCCATTAATTTCTATTTCTAAAATAACATCAATTCCTTTATTAAGTTTATCCTGTATAAATTCTTTAGGAGTACCATAGTAATTACCAACATAATTATTATATTCTAGAAAATAGCCCTCATTTATTTTCTTTTCAAACTCCTCTTTACTTACAAAGTAATAAGTAACATCAGGTATATCATTAGTACGTATAGCTCTACTAGTCATAGAAATACTTAACCAATAATGTGGATATTTTTTAATTAACCCAGTTATAACAGTACCTTTTCCAGCTCCACTAGGTCCTGATATAACTATTAAACTTCCTCTAGTCTTAGACTGTATCATAATCAACCTCCATATTATATTATTTTAATTACTACTTCAATAATCTATTCCAATATACATTACTACTATTTTTAACAGTTTCAAAGTTATCATTTAACTGATTACTTATTAAAATAGCTTTATTAAAAATAGGTGTACCACTATACAAATAATCTTTTTTAATACTTCTAACCATTAAATCAGCAAATAATACTGCTCTATCTTCCAAATAATTAGTTTTACTATAGTTAGATAGAAAATATGCAGTAGAAGCATTACTAAAATTATATACATACGTATCATCTCTATTACCATAAGTAAATCCTACTGGATTAACAGTAGCCATTGTTGATTCAATAACCCCATATCCCAAATTAAATGAAATATATGAATCTATACAATGCATCAGTTCATGATGTAAAGTTCTTTCAAAAGAAACAGCACTTATGGTATTAATCATAACAATAACATTACTACGATTACTTGCGTTAGTTAAAGCAGCAATACCAGCTTGTAAATATTTTACTAAATAAATAGTTATATTCATTCTAGTATTTTTAATTTCATAAAAAAAATTAGCTGGATATTTACTCAAAGCTGTATTTATTTCTTGAAGACGATCATAAATAATATTATCATCATACTGCTTAGTTGGAGCATCATAACCATTTATATAATAGTCACCTAATTCATCCTTATAAGCTATACTAACGCCAAATTTGTTTTGTAACTGTTTACGATATTCATCATTAATATCACTTTGAGTTTTAGGAGCCTGCGTCGGTTCTAAACTAAAAGTAGGATTAGCAGTAGAAGTTGGACTAGGCTTAGGAGATGTATCAGTATTATTATTCTTATTACTAACGTTACCTTTATTAGTATTATTAGTATTATTTTTACTACTAGACTTCCCATCACTACTACTATTATTAGTAACACCTGATTTATTACTATCTACTTTATTATCGTTATTACTACTATTTAACTTATTATTAACATTATTTTTATTATCATCAGATACAATGCTATCATCAGATATGATATTTTCATTTTCATTATTACCATTTTCTCTTATCTTATCCAAATCAATTACTTTATCATTATTATTAGAAATAACTTTCTTATTAATTATAGTAATATTTAACATTCCTAATAAAAATCCCATAAGTAAAACAACTATCAATATAATTAAATATTTATTATTCAAAAACTTCTTCATAACTACTCCACTCCAATAAATTAATTATACCAAATATTATTCCTTATTCATAGCATTTTCTAATTTACCAAAAACATAATTTAAAGCATAATCAAAAGTATTACTAATAAAATGAGAAAGTTTTAAAGACATTCTAGAAATATTATTATTATATTCCTTCTCCTTGGAAGTAATATAATTATTAACATCAATTGGTTTATTATCTTTAACATCTTGCTCAAACTGTTTTATTTGTTTTTCAGTTAGAATAGTTTTATTCTTAGACTGATAATCAATATATCCGCAATTAGAAGCAAAATATAATCCTACATACAAAAATACTAAAGTCAAAAAAACGATTCTAAATAAATTACTTTTCTTCATCCATTTCCTCCTATTATCTCATTTAAAACATCAGCTATAGCATCTATCGTATTATAAACTTCATATATAGTATTTTGATCACCACCAACCTCTATTAAAATAGTATTTTCATTAAAATCTTGATTATAAACACCATTTACTCCAGCTCCCTGTTTCTTATATATTCCTCTACTAAGCCCCTTATACTTACTTTCAAATAAAGTCTGTAATCTATTAGTTAAATTCAAATTCTTTTGATAATTAGGGTTTTCCATTCCTACAATAAATAATACTTTTGCATAGCTCTTATTGTTAATAGTAGTAGTAGATATTTTCTTACTAACAGAATCCCTATGTAAATCAATAAAATATTTTAAAGTTGGATTCTTACTCTTAGCATCCTCTAATAACATCCTAGTAACTTTATAACTAGAAGCATAATTCCAATTATTCATCTTTAATATCTCAGATACATTATTTTCTTCTACTAAAGACGATATATTATAATTAGCTAGCTTCTCTCTTAATATATAACTAGCCATCATTACATTAGGAGTAACACTATAAGACTCAGTATTTTCTTTTAAATACTCTTCTAACTGATGAGTATTATAAATATAAACTATAGGATTAGTATTCTCTTTATCCGGATAAGGATCATTTACATATTTACTAGTTTTATTAGTAGGTTCTTTATTATCACTAGCATTATTACTTTTATCTTTAAATACATAGTTATTCTTAATTATAGTAAATGGTTTAGTAAAATCTATTTGACTAATAATACTAGATACTTTAATAAATAAATTAGTTTTAGAATATTTTGAATTAGTACTATGATTTTCTTCTGATAATAGTATTCTTATAAATTCTTCATTACTGATATTACTCTTTAGTAAAGAAAATGTAAAAAAGTAAGAGAAAGAAAATATTAAAAAGAAAAATATAACTATAAAATATTTCTTTTTACTTTTATTTTTATATCTAGATGTTCTTTTTTTTATATTATCACCCCACTATGGTAATAATAACATTTACTAATAATATTAAATGTCGAATTTTTTATGTAATGCACAATTAATGCTATTAGCTAAAACATCAGATAATTGGTCTATTAAGAAATCTATTTCTTTAGGAGTAACCATCATATTATAATGAATTGGAGTTAATACTTCAAATAATAATTCTTTTACTTCTTGTTCTGATAATAGTCCTACTTGTCCTAGAAAGTTTTGTTTTTCTATACTAGTTAATTCTCTGTCATATTTAGAATAATCTCTATTAGTAATTGGTATTAATTTATTTTTATTATAATTATCTTTATTATAGCTAAGATGTTTACACATATATTTAATGGTATCACTCACTAAAACTATTGCTTCTATAACTGTAGGTATTCCAATAGATAGTACTGGTATATTTAATACTTCCTTAGATATTTCTTTGCGATGGTTACCTACCCCACTACCTGGATATATTCCACTATCAGTCATTTGAATAGTTTTATTTACGCGATCAATACTACTAGAAGCTAGGGCATCTATTACTATTAGGAAGTCTGGTTTACTTTCTTTTATAATACCTTTAATCATATCACTACTTTCCATACCAGTTGTAGCTAACACTCCAGGTATAAAACTAGATGTATTACGATAATTACTAGATACTCCTATCTGTTCATTATCAAATAAGTACTTAGTAACTAATACTTTTTGAGCAGTTTTAGGTCCTAAGGCATCAGGAGTAGAAGAAATATTACCTAAACCTATTATTAGTGCTTTATCATTAAAGGCAATATTCATATTAGATAGCATTTTTTTAATATTAGTAATCAAGATATCTTGTAGCTGCTTTTTGTTATCTTTATCGGTAACATCTTTAAAACTAATAGTAATATATTTACCTTTTTTCTTATTTAAAGAATTTTTATTATTAAGAACATCAATATCAGTAACAGTTATATCTTTAAATTCTTGTTTATCTATTTTAATATTATTAGAATTATCCAAAGTATCAAAAGTATCTACTATTAAATCTGTCCTGACAGTATAGTTTTTCATATCAATTTCATGATTCATTTTTATCACCTAATCTTATTTTTCCAAAAATATCAAGTTTTATTTGCATTTTAGTAAAAAATTTGTTAGAATTAAACTGTTATAAAAAGAGAGGTGATATCATGCCAAATATTAAGAGTGCAAAAAAACGTGTTATTACAAGTGCTAAGAAAGAAAAGAATAATACAGTTGGTACTTCTAGTATGAGAACTGCTATTAAAAAATGCAGAACTGCTATTCAATCAGGTGACAAAACTGTAGCTGATGAAAAATTAAAAGTAGCAATTAAGAGAATCGATAAAGCTATGGCTAGTGGATTAATTCATAAAAATAAAGCTGCTAGAGAAAAATCAAAATTAACTAAAAAGAAAAATGAAATGGAGTAAGAAATTACTTCTTTTTTTTGGCCTTGTCTGATATAATTATGATAAGGTGATGATATGAAGAAATTAGCAGTAATGGGTATATTATTAATAACACTTGGAGTATGTTTACTATATAATAGTGAAATCATAGAATTCGTTGTTGATAATTTTGTTAGTAATGAAAAAGAAACAAGTACTCTAGTTAACAATAAATATGCGCTTAATAATAATTATAATTTTGTTAAAATAACTAATAATTTTACTCCTAATAATAAACAAGATATTTTAAATATATACTATACTGTTATTAATTCAGGTATGAGTAATTTTACTTTTTATTGTCCTAAGACATATAAAGATTGTATAAATGATATTGATAATATTTCTAATAATCAAGAGTTATTATCTACTATAAATAATTATGCACCTGTATACAATAGTTTTTCTAATATACAAACTGATTTTGATACTCTTGGTAAAGTAGAAATTAGTATTACTCATAGTTATACTGATAAACAGATACAGGAATTAGAAACTATAACCAAAGAAGTAATAAATAATAATATAGCATCTACTATGAGTAAGGAAGAAAAAATAAAAGCTATACATGATTATATTATAAATAATACTAAGTACGATCGTAATCGTAGTGATAATAAGGTTAAACAGTATCATTCAGATACAGCCTATGGAGCTTTAATAGAACATTACGCAATATGTGGTGGTTATGCTGATAGTATGAAGTTGTTTTTAGATAAATTAAATATTCCTAATTATAAAATATCTAGTGAAAATCATATTTGGAATTTAGTAAATATTGATAATAGCTGGTATCATTTAGATCTTACTTGGGATGATCCAATAAAATGTGATCAGGAAACAAATACTTGTGAAGATATTTTAGAATATGTATATTTTTTAATTAATACTGAGGAATTACAAAGTTTAGAATCTGATCAACATATATTTGATAAGTCAATTTATACTGAAGCAAAGTAAAAGGAAGAATAATCTCTTCCTTATTTTTATGGAGTTAAGACAATACGATAGGAAGTCCATACTTCGCCATCCTGATGCCATCTACTATATGCAAATATTCCTCCAAGGGTTCCATAATTATAGTAACCTCCTCTTAATAGCCATGGATAAGGAGATTGAGATAACATAGCATAATCATTATACCAACTACTAACGACATAATCGCAAGTATTAGAGTTCTTTGCAAAGGGACCTAACTCACCAGTTGCATCCCCTAAAATACGAGTATTATATTGAGTATAATAAGTTGTGGTATACTTATCCCAATATTTTTTATACTTAGAATCAGTAAAAAAATTAGGATAAAAATTATTAAGTGTACTACCACCAGTTGAACTAATACTAGTACTATATGCCGATACATAATCCCATGCTCCACCTGCCGTATCATAAATACCAGTTATATTAGCAGTAGTACTAGCAAGTTTTCCAATATCTGTATTATACATTACAGTATATGTACCATTAGTATTTAAATTAGTTCCTTCATATCTATTAGCATCTCCAATAGTACAGTTTGAACTAGTTGCATCTTTAGTAGTAGCATATCCAGTAATGTAATTAGAATTATTATTAAGTTTTATCTCTACATGAGAACCATAATTAGAATGCTGAAGATAAGCCATGGCTCCCCATTCGGTATTTTTCATCATATGACTATCTAAATTTCTTTGATAATCATAACTATTTTTAAAAGCATTACCTACTGTTATATATCTCCAACTATATACATTAGGTTTTATTATTATTTTACTCGTATCAACACTGTTTACTTGAGAGGCAGTAGTTGATGTAGCACCATCATATCCTGTCTCAAACTTCCCTACCCAAAAGCCATTTGAATCAAAACTAGTAAATGCTGGATGGGTTAACCAATTACCTTTAGTAGTTCCATTTGATGGAGCTTTATCTTTATTCTCAAATACTACATTGATAGTTTGGGTTTTATCTTGGAAACTAGTTAAACCAGTATAATTTCCTTCATCAAATATTTGATACTTGAATCTAGGTATCCATACAAAGTATGATTCAATATTATCTTCTGGTATTGTTTCTCCATTATTATAAGTTTTTGTTTCATCTTTTAATATTACGGCATTGGCCCATTCTTTATTAGCATAACTATACCATTCTTTAGTTATATCTGCTTTACTTACTGTTCCATCACTAGCTATTTTGATTGGTACTAAATTATTTTTTAATACTGGGTCTGTTCCATTTAATATTGCTTCTTTGTATTTCTTAATTGGCTTGTCTACTTTTACTAAAGTAATTCTAGCATAACCATTACCTTGTTTACTACAGTTTTCAGTTGGGGTTTGGCTTATACAAGTGGTTGATACTGTTTTGGTTGAAACTTCAGCTGATTCTTCACAATTATAACAGTACATTACTTTATTAGTTAGAATAGAATTCCCAATGTAGCCTGATCCACCGCCTCCACCAATAAACATTCCGCCTCCACCACCGTAGAAGCCACCGCCTCCGCCTATTGCTGAAGTATAACCTCCTGTTCTTGTATATGAACCTCCCTGACCATATGAACCTGCAGTAGATCCGCTTTCAGTATTATGTGTTCCTGCTAAGCCACCTGATGTTTGAGTACCTCCTGTTGGTTTAACGTAATTCCAAACCGTTTCTATTTTATCCAAGCTACTTCCTAAATATCCGCCGGCACTTCCACCGTTAGCCATATGATAATCAGCTGTGCTACAATACCTTTCTGAGGCTCCACCACCTCCGCCAGATACGATAAATAAACTACTTTTTTCTACATCCTTTAGTATACCTGAAGTAAGGGCAATATGAGTTGCACCTCCACCAGATGATGCATAATTACTGCAACTTTCTTTTATTACATAAGCATCTCCACCACCGTTGTATCCTCCTGGAATTACTGGTGAAAAATCATTTACGGTATTTCCTAATCCTCCTACATTAACATATAATTTATCATTTTCTTTAATAGATGCTGTTCCAGATGAGTATCCACCATATCCTCCCTTATATTCTTCATTATATGAGCCACCCTGAGCTCCCCATGTTTCTAGTTTATATTCACCATCACATGGTACAGTAAAAGTTTGTTCACTTCCTGTATAATCAAAGTTCCAAGTAGTTCCATCTTCATACTCGCATGAAGAATATACTCCTGTTACTAATTTATTTTCTACTTTTCCTTTTTCTTCAAACGAAAAAAGAGCATATGATGATGTTAACACCAATGCTACTATCGATATTATTAGTACTAATAACATAATTACTTTATATTCTCTCTTCATAATAGATCACTACTTTCTATAGTTTTACTATTATGATTGTATCATAATTACCCCCCCCCCAAGTCAAGCCTGGGGTTGGGGAAATTTTACTAATTGTGAACTTTTTATAATTTTGTAAATTATATTTTCTTTCCTACCACTAATAAATATGAATCACTAGGATTATAATAACATGTCTGTAAAATTATAATATCATCATTAATACTTATATCTTGATTAGTATTATAAATAGAATTATCCTTTATGAATTTCAAATGACTTTTCCATTCATCTATACTAAAATTTAACTTCATATGTTGATAGTCCTCCTTTACTATCATAATAGAAAAAATATTATAAGTATATTTTTTGTTTTCTAACTCCAGTTCTATCTTCTTATGAGTTTCATAAAATGACGAATCTAAATAGCTTTCTAGCACATGAAACTCAGTATTAATACTCTTAGAATTATGCCCATATATTAATATTTTCTTATCGTCAATGTTATTTCTATAATCCATGAATGTACTACCAACTTTATCTATTTGCTTATACAAATTATGATCTAAATAATAGTCATTATCTCCTGCCTTAACCACAATACTTTCTAAGTCAGTATTTTCTATTCTTAATACTGCTACTATATCACTATTATTATAACGGGTTCTAAGTTCATCAATATTGTTATTAGTAGACACAACCTCCCCATTTACACTACTGATATTTCCACTATTTACTATTCCTTTATTTTTTACTATCTCATCATCCACTACCGGTAAATTATAAATTACTAATAAAAGAAATAAAAACCCACATACAACACAATACTTTTTTAAATTATTCATCGCAACTAGTCTTTGGAGGTAGTGGATACTCATCATTTACTACTGATTCTTGTATAACAGGTTTTTCTTTAACAGTTTCATCATCTATTACTGGTTCTTCAATAATCTTATTTTCTTTAGCTAACTTAAATTCTAAATAAAATCCAATGTAATATCCCTGATACATATTAGTCATATACTTACCATTTATATATACATGAGGCATCTGAAAAGTTTTAACAGTATTAGTATCAATACTATTTAAACTACTATTTAATAAATTATTAGCATTAGTATAAGATAATTCCTTTCTCATATATGAACCAACACTATAATTTTCACTATTTTCATCATTAATATCTACATTTGCAAAAGTAAAACTAAATAATTTATTATATAAATAGTTATATGCTAGTTCTATTACTTCTTTATTAGTCTCCCTAAATGCTTTACTATAGTTACCATTAAATAATTCACTAATAGCCTGGCATGGTAAGTCTTCTAATACTTTAGCATTAGTCTTATATTTTTTATTATAAAAGTCTAAATAGTATTTATTTAAGTCTTTACTACCATTTGGATATTTATCTTTATCAATAACTTTATCTATTTCTGAATCTTGTAACATTAAAGCTGTAATCTTGGTAGTAGAATTAACTCCATACAAACTTTGTAGTGCTGTATTTTTAGTACGATAAAAGCTTATCTGTTCTCTTATTTTAGTATCTGTAAATGTATATGCATCTGCTACATGACTTCCTATTTCTAAATCAGTATATGAATCAAAATCTTCAGTACTTAGAATAAATGAATTATCTACGTAATGATAATTATTTTTAGATTTATTTTCAATATTAATAACGAAAATATCATCATCACCAGGCATAGAAGAGTTATTCATATAACCATTAGGTACAATAGTTATACTATCTTCATCAAAATTATCAGGTATTGTATAAGTAATAGTATATTTCTTTCTATTTTTACTAGTTCCATCATCAATACTAGTAACATCCATATCACTTTCTGCAATACCTGTTGTAGTATTAGTCATCTTGTTCTGTGCTGTCCTCCATTTACTATTAGTTAATGCAAAAACATTCATACTAGAAAACATAATACTTATTATAAATATCGTTACCACTAACTTCTTAATTTTTTCTTTCATTTTATCATCCTCTCTATTCTTATAGTAATATCTTATTACTTCAGGATGACTAAAAATGTCTAATTATAATCAGAAAAAGAAAAAATAATACCTAACTGATATTATTTATTTTCTATATATTTATATACTTCATTTACTGTTTTACTAAAATCTTCATAATTAGTATTAAACCACTTAACATTCATTTGATTATTAAAGAAAGTATATTGACGTTTAGCATATCTTCTAGAATTTCTTTTTATTAATTCTACTGCTTCTTCTAGTGAAATATTACCATCAAAATATTGGTATAATTCTTTATAGCCTATACCTGTTTCTATAGCTTTAGTATAAATATGTCTATTATAAAATGATTTTACCTCTTCTAGCAATCCATCTTTAATCATATCTTCTACTCTATCATTAATTTTTTTATAAAGTATATCTCTTGGGGCAGTAAGTCCTATTACTTTGAAATCATATAACTTTTTATTACCATTAGTTTCTATTTTTATATTAGAATCAAGTTTATTAAGTTGAGCAATTAATCTTCTACGATTATTAATATGACTGCAAGGGACTTGATTATAACCTTCTATTTTTTTAATTATATCTAAATTAGATAAATCTTGATACTCATGCCATTCTATTTTTGGAAAACTATAATCATATAAGGCTGCTCTAATATATAATCCAGTACCACCAACTATAATTATATTTTTACCTTTTTTCTGTAGTTCATCTATCTTACTTCTGCAATCTTTTTGGTAATCTGCAACTGTATAAACATCTTCTATTTCACAGATATCAAATAAATGATGGCAAATATTTTCTTTTTCTTCTTCTTTTACTTTAGCTGTTCCAATATCCAAGTCCTTATAAACTTGCATACTATCTGCGTTAATTACTTCAGCATGATATTTTTTAGCTAATTCTATACTAAGTTTAGTTTTACCAACCCCTGTAGGTCCAACAATTACTATTATCATAACAAACTCCTTTTACATGTCAGTAGCGCTATAAGCAAGTATTAAACACTTATCACAATGATTTTTATGTGAATAGCATCTAAAATCAACATGTCTTTTACGTAATATTTCTTCTAAATGATATAATCTTTCTTTATTTTCCTTATAAAATATTGAGTTAGGATTATCACATACTCCTACAACAAAACTACCATTATTTATCTTACTTAAAGCTATTTCCTCGGTATTATGATAAAAACCATTACTAATATAACAATTCTCATTAACTACTAGTTTTTCTCTACCCTCATTAGGCAAATAAATAGTTCCATATCCTGATAAAAGTGTTTTACCTCTATGCTCTAAGCAATCAGAAACATTAACCAAATCATAGCTCATAACTGTTTCAAATATATGATCAGATTTTTTAACCAAATGATAATAATCAACAGCCTTTGCAAAACTCAAATTATTTTTTTCATATTTATGCAGAAATAATCTATAGTTATCAAAGTTAGGGTACCATGACCCATTTTCATACTTTCTAAATAAACTACTATCTTGCAATTCTTCTAAAATATAACGTGAAATTAATATATCCATTATAATACCCCCAAATAATAGTTACATAGCTCTTTTAAACAATTTCTCTAAATCATATTTTGAATAAGTAATAATCGTTGGTCTTCCATGTGGACAAGTAAATGGATTCTTGCAGTTTCTAAGTCTATCTAGAAGTACTTCCATATCAGCTAGTGTTATATGATCATTAGCTTTAATAGATGCTTTACATGCTACTGTTGCAGCTATATGATCCAAAAATCTATCCATTTTAAAATCCTCTTTAGCTATAATTATATCAATTATTTTACGTATTGCCTGTTCTGTATTAGCTTTCATTAACCATAAAGGTATAGCCCTAATCACAATAGTTTGAAAGCCAAACTCTTCAAAGTCAAATCCAAGTTTATCTAATAAATCAAAATTTTCCCTTAAAATAATATATTCATTACTAGGATACTCTAAAGTTATTGGTACTAATAAATCTGTCTTTTTAGGAACTGGATTACTTAGTTCTTCTAAGTAATATTCATAATTAATTCTTTCATTAGCAGCATGTTGATCTATTATAAACATACCATCTTCATTTTCCGCAATTATATAAGTAGCATGTACTACACCTACCGGATACATCTTCTTTATACGATGAACTTCTTCTTTTATTTCTATATTATCTATTTTTTCAGGAAAGATTTTAGTTTCCTCGTTTACTTCAAATGATAACTGCATTTTTTCAAACTCTTTAAATTCTTCCTCTTTTTTATTAGCATCAAATTCTTCATAAGTCTTTGGAACATAATTAGTACTAATTTTAACCTCACTATCTTCTATCTTAGTTTCAAGTGAAGCATCTGGTATTAAAGTTAGTTTTTCTAATTTATCAGTAATAAGTTTAGTAACTAATTCTTTTAAAGTATCAAATTTAGAAAACTTAATATCCATTTTTGTAGGATGGATATTAACATCTATTAATATTGGATCAACTTCTATCTTTAACACAATAATAGGGTACTTGTCTTGAGGTATATAAGTGTGATAACTATCAGTAATAGTTCTTATTAAATCATTATTCTTAATAACCCTTCCATTTACTAAGGTAGTAATAGAATTCCTATTACTTTTCATTAATTCCGGATATGATATATACCCCTCTACCTGATAATCATCATTTTCCCCTTTGACTTCAATCATTTTCTTAGTAACTGTTAATCCATATATATCATTAATAACTTTTAATAGTCTCCCACTACCATCTGTATTTAAAAGTATTTTTTCATTATTAGTTAAAATAAATTTAATATCTGGGTAACTTAATGCCATTTTATTGACATACTCAGTAATATAAGCTAATTCTGTATAAAGGCTCTTCAAATATTTTAAACGAACTGGAGTATTATAAAATAAATCTTTTACTAAAATAGATGTTCCTTTTCTAAGATCAGAGTTACCTGCTGATACTATTTTACCTGCATTTAGCTGTAATTCTGTTCCTGTTATGCCATTACTTGTCTTTAGTGTAACACATGATACAGAAGCTATTGATGGTAAAGCTTCTCCACGAAATCCCAAGCTGTTAATATTATAAAGGTCATCTTCATCCAACAGCTTACTAGTTGCATGTCTAGAAAAAGCAAGTATAGCATCATCTTTATCCATGCCTATCCCGTTATCAGTTACTTTTATACTCTTAACGCCAGAATCTTCTAGGTCAATTTTAATTTCTGTAGCTTTTGCATCAATTGCATTTTCTACTAATTCTTTTACTACATTCATACATTTTTCTACTACTTCACCAGCAGCAATCTTATTAGCTAATATTTCATCCATTACATGGATTTTTCCCATACTATCACTTCATTTCTAGCCCTATTATACAATATTATAAAAAGAAAAAAAAGAGAAAATAATTACTAGATTTCCCTTACGCTTAATATAATCAAATAATTTTTTGATATCCAGTATCGTCAAGTCCATTATTGTGTAAAATTATTTTCTCCTTAATACCAGTAATTTTCTGTATAACTTCTTTTCTTGTTAGGGAAAATGTTTGCATTAAAAATTCTATATAATCATAACCACTTTCAATTCCTTTAGACATTTCCAATAAGAAATATTGTTCATCAGCTGATAAGTAAAAATAGTTTTGGATAAACTGATTTACCTCATTATCTTCTTGATAAGAATATTTTTGTATATTATTTATTTTTTCAAAGTCTACTGTTTTTGCAGAATTAAATAAACTTTTACAAGTTAATTTTAAATATCGAAATAAAAGTGGATAAAGTTTTTCTGTTTTCCCATAATTAATAAAAAATGCACCGCATTTATTCATTAAAGAATCTAATACAAAATCATAAACATCATCGTACTTAAAAAAAGAATGTTCTTTTAGAAAAGAATTTGTTACTAAATCAATAATATCTAAAATTTGATTTTGATAAAAAGTAAAATCTTCTTTTCTAATAGGAATGTTATTACCTATCCATAAATAATTAAGTTCTTTTCTTCTAGTATTTTCAAAATAGTACTAATATTCTTACTGTTTCCTAGAGCTAAAATGCTGGGACACTGGGAAACTAAATCCATTAAGTTCTTTTCTTCTAGTATTTTCAAAATATCACTAATATTCTTACTATTCCCTTGGGCTAAAATGCTAGGACATTTATTCAATAAAAATAATAAATCATATGACTTCAATATCTTAATAATTTCAGTAATATTATCAATGTTTCCTTTTATATATAATGTTTTTAATCGTTTTTTTAAAAAATCGTCCACTTCGCTACAAGTCAAATTATCTAATAATACCGTTTTTAGTTGTTCCTCTGTTATCATAGATATTCCCCCTGTTAAATGTTACTTATATTATCATATGTTCTTTAAATAGTCCATAAATTTTACCGCAACATCATGACTAAGTATCTCTTCTAATTCTTCTATACTAGCCTCTTTTAATTTCTTTAATGATCCAAATTTCTTTAGTAATTCCTTCTTACGTACTTCACCTATTCCGGGAGCTAAATCAAGAAGTGATGATAAAGTCCCTTTCTGTTTAATATTACGATGATAACTAATAGCATAGCGATGTACTTCATCTTGAATTCTATTTAAGAATAAAAACAAATTACTATCTTTAGGCATAGGTATAGTTTCTAACTTTTCATTAATCAAAACACTAGTCTTATGATGATCATCTTTTTTAAGACCGCAAATAGGAATATTTAAATTAAGACTATCTATTATTTCTTTAGCTACAGATACCTGCAATTCACCACCATCTACTAAAATCAAATCAGGAGCAGTTACCTCTTCCATTAATACTTTATAATATCTCCTATATAATACCTCTTTCATAGCACTAAGATCATCTTTAACATCTACTGATATTTTAAACTTACGATATTCATTCTTATTAGGAAGAAAATTATCAAATACTACCATTCCCCCTACATAAAAAGTTCCAAATAAATGAGAATTATCAAAAGCTTCTATTCTTTCTAATTTTTTTAATCTCAATAATTCTCTTAACTCTAAACTTGCTTTTATTCTCTTATCTTCATCTGTTTTAATAGTCTCTAATTTTTCATCCAACACAATTTTAGCATTCTCACAGGCTAAATCTATTAACTTCTTTACATCTCCCCTAGATGGTGAATTAACCTTTATCTTAAGATAATCACTTAATAATTCTCTATCAATATCACTAGGTACTATAATCTCTTTAGGTAATAGATTATTCTTATCATAAAAGTTAATAATATAATTAATCATATTCTCTTCTATATCATCTACTGTAGTAAAAATATCATTATGTCTACCAAACAGTAATCCCTCACGAATATAAAAAGTAACTATAGATAAGTAATTATTATCTTGATAATACCCAAATACATCGAAATTATAATTATTATTTAAATCAATTTTCTGTTTAGTTAAAGTAACATCTATATCCTTTAACATTTCTTTAAGTTCTAAAGCTTTTTCAAAATTTAACTTAGAACTAGCTAAATTCATCTCATCCTGTAATTTCTTTATTACTACTGAACTATTACCCTTTAAAAATGAAGTAATCTCACTTATCATCTGTTCCTGTTTGCCAGCATCAACATCCATACTACAGTACCCTAAACACTCCCCAATATGATAATAAAGACAAACTTCTTTCTTTAAATTCTCACACTTTCTAAGTGGATAAATACGATTAAGCATATTAACTGTTTTTCTAGCAGCAGTAACATTAGGATATGGTCCAAACAATCTACTCTTATGCTTCTTACGACTAATATTACGTACTATTCTAAGACGTGGATACTTCTCATTAGTAAGTTCAATATAGGGATAACTCTTATCATCCTTAAGTAAAATATTATACTTAGGATTATACTTTTTAATTAAAGTAATCTCTAGTATTAAAGATTCTAATTCACTAGAAGTAACTATATACTCAAAATCAACTATATCATTTACGAGCATAGCTGTTTTACCAGTATGAGTACCCATAAAATAACTCTTAACACGATTATAAAGATTCTTAGCTTTACCTACATATATAATAACCCCATCTTTATTCTTCATTTGATATGAACCAGGTAAATGTGGTACTAACTTTAATTTCTCATGAATATATTTCTTAATCTCTTCTGACATAGAATCACCGTAATAATTATAACTTAATTTTAAATTGATTTAAATATATTTAAAGTATTTTTACATATATTTTATTAGGTGATACTAATGAAAAAAAAATATCTAATATTATTAATTATAATATTACTAATAATTATAAGTATTATAGGAATTAAACTATCTACTCCAAATATTGAACGAAAAGAAATTATAACTGAAACTATAAATAACTCTAGACAAATAATTTGTATTCACTACCCTAAAACTAATATAAAAAATCTGGATAATAAAATAAAAACATATATTAAAAATATTAAAAAAGATTTTAAAGATAACTATGGTGATAGTGATTATCTAGCAGAAAGAGATGAATTAAACATAGATTATAAATACTATATACATGATAATCGCTATATTAGTATATCTTTAATTGCATATATTAATAGTTATAAATTAACTAATCCCATTTACGAAGTAAAAAGCTTTTTCTATGATACAAAGAAAAATAAAAATTTATTATTAACTGATTTATTACCTAATACTGAAAAAAGAAAACTACAGTCATACATAGAAAACTTATTTAAGTCTAAATATAATGACTACGTACTTGAAAATATGATAAGTAATTTGAGTTTAATAGATATAATTAATAGTCAAGCATTCTATATAGATAATGATAATCTATTTATATATTTTACTCCTGAAATATTAGCATCTGATTATTATGAAATATTACCAGTAAAAATAGCTAACTATAAGTTAAAATGGAATATCAAAATAAGAAAAAATAATACTAGTAATGATAATAATTATATAAGTAATAATGTTGTTAAAGTACTAGATCCTAAAAAGAAAGTAATTGCTTTAACCTTTGATGATGGTCCTAGTATATATACTAAAAATATTATTAGTATTTTAAAAGAAAATGATGTATGTGCTACTTTCTTCATACTAGGTAATAAAATAGAAATATACCAGGATGTTCTAAGAGAAAGTATTAAGAATGGTAATGAATTAGGTAATCATTCATATAATCATAAATGGTTAAGTAGATTATCAGTACCACAGTTAACTAGTCAGATAGAAGAAACTGAAAAAATAATGAAAGATAAGTTAAATTATAAAGCTGTTTATTTAAGACCTACTTATGGTTCTGTGACTAATCGTATTAGAAATAATACTAATTTAAAAATAGCTTTATGGACTATAGATACTAAAGATTGGAAAATAAAAAATGTTGATAGAATTGTTGAAAGAGCTACTAATAATGTAAGTGATGGTGATATTATCTTAATGCATGATACATTTGAAAGAAGTATGGAAGCTATTAAAAAGATTATTCCTATTTTAAAGGAACAAGGTTATCAGTTCGTTACTTTAAGTGAATTAGAAGAAATAAAGTTTTTAAGAAGTAAAATAGAATCATAAATAGACAAATAAGAATTTATTTAGTAAAATATTTACAGGTGGTAACATGTACTCTATCAAGGAAAATAAAATCTATGAATATGAAATAAAAAAATCTAGATTCATTGGATTAATATATAAGGTAAGTAATACTCAAGATATTAATATTATTTTAAATAAAGTAAAAGAATTATATAAAGATGCTACCCACTACTGTTATAGTTATTTTCTAGGTAATGATTATCATTTCTCTGATGATGGTGAACCGGGTGGTACTGCTGGTCTTCCTATTACTGAGGTATTAAAAAAGAATAATTTAACTAATGTTTTATTAATAGTAGTAAGATATTTTGGTGGTATAAAACTAGGAGCTGGTGGATTAGTAAGAGCCTATACTAAAGCTAGTGTTAATGTAATAAATGAATGTGAAATAGTTGAATTAATTGATGGATACCTAGTAGAAGTAGAAGCTAAGTATGAAGATATTAAGAATTTAGATAATATATTAAGAAACATGAAAATAGTAAATAAATTTTTTAATGATAAAGTAATATACCAAGTACTAATAACTAAAGATGATATAAATCTAATAGATAAATATAGTTATAAAATAGTAAAAGATTTAAAGATAGAAAAATAATTCTATCTTTATTTAGTGCTTTATGATATTATATGTAAACAAAGGAAGTATCTCTATGAAATATAATTTTGATCTATATAAAATAAGAAATATAATAAATGAATTAGAACTAAAATTAACTAAAACTAGTAATGTAGAAGAAATAAGGCATATTAAAGATATAATTGCTTTGTATCAAGTTATGATGACTAACATAAGTAAAAATGCTAGTTATAATACTAGTAATACTTTAGAAGATATAAAATATGATAATTTTAATGATTTATTTGATGCTTTATCTGATTTAAGTATAAATCCTATTATTAAGTTATTAATGAATGCTTATACTGATTTAGCTAAATGTGATCTAAGTTCTTATCTTATAAATATAGAGAATAATAATGATAGTTTAATAAGAATAACTGATGAATTTATGAAAGAATATTTACCACTTGAATATTATAAAAAATATGAAGAAGTAAAAAGTACTAATTTACATATTCAATATAAGTCAAGTCTAGCTACTGGTGAAACTTATATTGATGATATAAGTAAAGAAAAGTATATTTTAATAAATAGGAGCAATGAAGCCTTAGATACTATTACTATTCCTCATGAATATTTTCATTGCATATTTAATGATTTTACTAGTTATAAAATTAGTGAAAATAATTTAGCATATACCAAGGAAGTAGAAGGTAGTCTAGCTAATTTATTATTTATAGACTTTATGAATAAGAGAAATAAAACGATAGCTGAAAATCTTGACAAAGATTTTTTAACATATTTTGAAATAAGAAATTTAGCTATCATGACAGCAGCCTATAGGATATATAAATTGGATAAAGAAAACATAATGGGATTTAAAAAATATAGAAGGATCTTCAAAAACTACGCGATAGACACTATAACTGATGATGAGTTAATGGATTTAATTAGTAGCGAAAATAGTGATGATATAATTGGTTACAATTTATCTAATTTAATAGCTATTGATTTATTCTATATTTATAAGAAAGATCCTGAGTTTGCTTTATATTTATTATCAAATATTCGTAGTTATAGAACTGATGATAATATACTAAGTATTTTAAGAAGAAATAATTTAACATTTATGGATGATAATCTAAGTAATTTTAAAAAGTATATTAAAAAGTATAAAGCAACCAAATAAAGAAAACTTTTTACTAAAATAATAAATATAACTTTCTAACATTAGCATACACATCTTTCAATATAATGTAGTTTAATTTGTACTTTTAAGAGAAATAGCAATAAAAGCATTCTTTTTATGGTAACTATTTTAGTTACTATGGAGTTAAGACTACACGGAAAGAATAGTCCGTTATCGTAGTGCCTGAACGGTTGCCGAATGCAAAGGCACCAGAAGCAGTGCCAAAGTACCAATTGCCCCCGCGTAAGAACCAGGGATCAGAAGAAGAAGAAACGTGAGCGAGATCTCCATACCAACTTGATTTTTGTCTATTTACATTATCTGGATCTTTTTCATTTCCAAATGGCCCCATTTCTCCAGTTGCATCTCCTAAAATTCTATTATTAAACTGGGTATCAGTAGTTGATGTATATTTATCCCAATATTTTGTATAGATACTATTGGTAAAGAAATCCGAATATATACTAATTATTCCACTATTTCCTCCTACTGTTGATGCTCCAGTGGTATAGCCTGTTACATATTCCCATGCTCCTCCTGCCATATCATAAATTCCACTTCTATTTCCTGTAGTTGATGCAACACTTGATTTACTATTTAAATAATTTACAGTATAGGTTCCATCTACTCCTAAAGAAGTTGATTCATATCTATTAGTAGATGTGCTTGAACTAGTTGGACCAGTTGTTGGCTCAGTAGTTGATGCATATCCTGTTATAAAGACTTCATTATTATTTACTCTAACACTAGTTTGTGAGCCATATACTGAATGCTGTAAATAAGCAGTAGCTCCCCATTCAGTGTTCTTCATCATATGTGAATCTAAGTTTCTTTGATAATCATAACTATTCTTAAATATATTACCTACAGTTATACTTCTCCAACTATATACATTAGGCTTTATTATTATTTTGCTTGTATCAACACTGTTTACTTGAGAGGCAGTAGTTGATGTAGCACCATCATATCCAGTCTCAAACTTTCCTACCCAGAATCCATTACTATCAAAACTAGTAAATGCTGGATGAGTTAACCAGGTACCTTTAGTAGTTCCATTTGAAGGAGTTGTATCTTTATTCTCAAATACTACATTGATAGTCTGTACTTTGTTTTGGATACCAGTTAAACTTGTATAGTTTCCTTCATCAAATATTTGATACTTGTATCTAGGTATCCATACAAAGTATGATTCAATATTATCTTCTGGTATAGTATCTCCATTATTATAAGTAATAGATTCATCTTTTAATATTACGGCATTGGCCCATTCTTTATTTTCATACTTGTACCATTCTTTACTTATATCTGCTTTACTTACTGTTCCATCACTAGCTATTTTGATTGGTACTAAATTATCTTTTAATACAGGATCTGTTCCATTTAATATTGTTTCTGTGTATTTCTTAATTGGTTTATCCGCTTTTACTAGAGTAACTCTAGCATAACCATTACCCTGCTTGGCACAGTTTTCAGTTGGAGTTTGACTTGTACAAGTAGTTGATACTGTTTTAGTAGACTCTTCACTTGATTCTTTGCAATTATAACAGTACATTGATTTATTGGTTAAAAGTGAATTGCCTATGTAGCCAGAACCGCCTCCACCTCCAGAATGGGCACGGTTTGTACCACCACCACCGTAGAAGCCCCCGCCTCCTCCGTTACCACCATATCCAGCTTCATTTAAATTACTTCCAGCGCCAAAAGTGGCATTATTTGTTGAATCAACATAATCATAACCACCTGCACTTTGTGAACCACCTGTACCATGATAGTTAGTAAATCGTGAAAGTATTCCTCCATCAGTTCCAACAATTCCACCACCAGATCCACCATGTACGACTTCATCGGAATCAAATGTATAAATGTCACCACCTCCGCCTCCAGAAACAACCAATATATTATTTCGATTATTATCTAAACTTGAAAGCATACCAGATGTTAGTGCGATATGGGTTGCTCCACCTCCACCAGTTCCACCTTGTTTAAGGCTGTTATTTATAGAGCTAGAAGTAACTCCACCATAGCCGCCACCATTATAACCGCCACTACTTTTAGCTGTATTTATGTAATCATCACCTTTACCACCAATATTTAAATAAAGCTTTCTATTACTCTCCAAGATAGAATTACCTGCTGAATATCCGCCATAGTTTATTGCTGCAGTACTACTAGTATATCCTCCTTGAGCTCCCCAAGTTTCTAGTTTGTATTCACCATCACATGGTACAGTAAAAGTTTGTTCACTTCCTGTATAATCAAAGTTCCAAGTAGTGCCATCTTCATACTCGCATGAAGAATATACTCCTGTTACTAATTTATTTTCTACTTTTCCTTTTTCTTCAAACGAAAAAAGAGCATATGATGATGTTAACACCAATGCTACTATCGATATTATTAGTACTAATAACATAATTACTTTATATTCTCTCTTCATAATAGATCACTACTTTCTATAGTTTTACTATTATGATTGTATCATAATTACCCCCCCCCCAAGTCAAGCCTGGGGTTGGGGAAATTTTACTGATTGTGAACTTTTTTATAAATTTTATCTTTATCAATACTTAATTCTTTATAATAATCTACTACATCATCATATGTCTCAGTAGTATAAATCTTAAAGCCTCTAGAATAGCCATTATAAGCTATACTAGGCGAATAATATTCCGTAAATTGTATACCATCAGCAAAATACTGCATTTGGTTACTACTAAAATCATAAGCATAAAAACCTCGTTTATCATGATTATTATAATCAGCAAACAATATCTTATTTACATCACTATCTCTAGTAATCATAAATCCACAAGAATTATATTCATGAAATCTAGAATCAGCTAATCTTTCCCCAAGATAACCAGAACGCTTTAATTCATTCTCCATTATTTTAAATTCTTCTTTAGTTACATTGCACACAGTAAATGGTAAACCTTGACTCATACATAGTTCTATAAAATCATAAACATTAATATTATTTATACTATCTTTAATATAATTAAAATTTGCTGTAATTATCTTATTCAATATCTATCTCTCCAATTTCTATCTACTTCTCTTACCAATTTCATTTTCATAAATATTATCATAAGTCTGTTCTAAATAATATAATCTTAATTTTAACTCCTGTTCTAAAATATCAAGTTTCTTTTCTATTATATCTATTTCTTCTTGCTTCATATATTTATAATACTTTACTTTAGCTTCTAGTCTAAGCTTACCAATCTCATTTAATCCTAAATGATAAGCTGTAGCAGGATCACTATCATCAGTTTGATCAAAAATAACAGTAACAAACTGTAATAACTTTTTAAATTTTAAATTAACTTGCTTAGTAGCAACTTTATTCATCAAAGAAGGATTAATAATTACTACCTTACTAACATCAATAGCATCCTTTATTTTAACATTCTTCTTAGTAGTTAAATCATAGCCTTGCATGCTGTTGCTTTCAAAATACGTAATGGAAGAATCATTCTTATCTTTAACAATTAAGTATTTCTTATTCAACATAACTTCACCCCTAGTTTCTGTCTAATAAATCAGGTCTTCTATCCTTAGTTCTATTATATCTCATTTCATTGCGAAATTCATCTATTTTTTTATGATCTCCAGAAACTAATACTTCTGGAACTTCCATACCTCTATAAACTCTAGGTTTAGTATAAGTCGGATAATCTAATAAATGATTATTAAAACTATCCTCTAAATGACTATTTTCTTCTATTACTCCTGATACCAATCTCACAATAGAATCAACCATAACTAACGCTGGTAACTCACCACCAGTTAATACATAATCACCTATTGATACCTCATAATCAACTATACTTCTAATTCTCTCATCAAACCCTTCATAATGTCCACAAAGAAATATTAAATGTTTTTCTTTAGCTAAATCATAAGCCATATTCTGTTTATAACCAACACCATCAGGAGTTAACATTATTACTTTACTATCTTCAGTCTTAATAGCCTCTATACAATCAAAGATTGGTTGACAAGCAAGTACCATTCCAGGACCTCCCCCATATGGAGTATCATCAACTTTTTGATGAGGATCATTAGAATAATCTCTAAAATTTATAATTCTAACTTCTAGTAAGCCTTTGTTAATAGCTCTTTTTAAAATAGATTCTTCGAAAAATGGTTTAATCATATCTGGAAACAATGTTAAAATATCTATTTTCATCAAAACATCCCCTTAATTGGCGAAATATATATCTTATGATTAGAAATATCTACTTTAGTAATAAATTCTTTCTGATAGGGAATAAAATACTCTTTCTCATTAAACTCAATTACTAAAAACTTATTATGCCCACTATCTCTAATATCAGTAACTATTCCCTTATTTTCACCATCAACTATTACATTTAAATTTATTAAATCATCCTCTAAATACTCATCTTCGTCTAACTTTAAATTTTCTCTTTTTACATATATATATAATCCTTTATATCTTAATACTTCATTTATATTGCTATAACCTTCCATAGTAATCATTTCAAAGTTCTTATGATGACGATATGTTTTAATAACTTCTTTTTCCTTTTTTCTACCTATATAAATTACCATACCAGGGACAAATACTTTATTCTTTTTATCAAAATCAGATAGTATTCTTATTTCTCCTTTAATACCATGTGTATTAACAATTTTACCTATATAAATATACTCATCCATATTATCTTACCTTTCTTTTAGTTCTATTATAATTAGGTCTAGAAGTCAAATAATAAGTAATACTATTATTATTAATTTTTGGATAAATACTATCTACTACACTATCTTTTTCCTGAAATGAACTTATTAAATACTCCATGTATTCTCTAGAAGAAAGTAATCTCATAATTTTAGTTTTCTTACCATGATACATAATAGGATTATAAACTACATAAATAATTTTATTATCATCCAAAATATATCTTTTAAGTTCGAGTTCTTTTGAATATCCCATTTTTATTAAAACACTTCTGACTATTATATCTGTTTTATTTTCTGGTATTTGTATATTACCTGTAATAATCATCTAATCACCTACTTAATTCATATAAAAGTATTGATGTAGCTATAGCTACATTTAAACTTTCTACTTCATGATTCATTTCAATACATAAATATGTATCACACAATTCTAAAATATCACTACTTACTCCATTACCTTCATTACCCATAACTAAGGCATATTTTTCTTTATCTTTTTTTCTAAGATTACGTATATCTTCTCCAAATTCTACATGTGTACCATATATAGGTATTTCCTTCTCTTTTAATTTAGGAATAATATTTCTTAAATCACCATTAATTATATTGATATGAAACATTATACCCTGAGTAGCTCTAATTACCTTAGGATTATACATATCTACTGAATCATCACCTAATATAATTGTATCTACATTAAAGGCTTTACTACTACGAATAATAGTACCTAAGTTACCTGGATCCTGTATTTTATCAAGTAGTAATAAGTGACTACCAATATCAGTTTTAGGTGTTATTTTATTACATAAAGCCATAATATTAACTGGTGTTTCTAAAGTACTGATTTTCTTAATAATTTCTCTACTAACATATACTTTAGGACTATCAAGCATACATACTTCATCCTGTTCTAGTATTAATTCAACTATTATTCCTTTTCTATAAGCTTCTAATACTAAGTGCATTCCTTCTACTATAAATTGATTTTCTTGATCACGATATTTTTTTTCTTTTAATCTAACATATTTTTTTATTTTATCATTATCTAAACTAGTAATTAGCATAATTCACCTCTTTATTTTATTTTAAATAGTGGTTTAATTTATATAATAATATATCCCCTAGTAATTTTTCATTTTTCTTCTGATTTCTCTATAATCAGGATAGTTTTCTCCAACTACTTTCCAAAAGTGATTGGAGTGATTCATTTCTATAAAATGTGAAAGTTCATGTACTATAACATAGTCTAAACACACCATTTCTTTTTTCATCAATTCTAAATTAAGTGTAACTCTTTTAAGTTTTGAATTACATACTCCCCAACGTGAAGTCATTTTACGGATAGTTAGATTAGGATATGGAATTTTATAAGTAAAGTTATTATACCAGTAATCAAGTCTTTCTTTAAATAATGTTTCTGCTTGTTTTTTATACCATTTATCTATATCTACGTTTTTACCAATAAAGGCTTTTTCTTCTCCTAATATGATTTTTAAATCATTAGTCATTATTTTATCATATTTCTTACCAAGATAATAGAATTCATCAACTTTTTCTATTTTATTTTCTTGTTTATGATACATATTTATAATAGAGGTCATATTTTCATCTATTATCTTCTTTATATCTTTATCTCTAGTTAGAATACTTGTATTAACATATAGTTTTAAATCTTTTTTAATCCTAAGATAAGTATTTTTATTACTTATTTTCTTAGATACTATAACTTCTACATCATTATCATCTATTTTAATATACATACTAATCACTTCTCTTTATATATTTTATCATATTTTGAATAATTTTTATAAAAAATAATCAGAATAAGAAAGAAAGGAGAATTAAAATGAATTTAGATATTAGAAGTCATATTATTAATAATTTTAAGGGGGATGATATCAATACTTTAAAGGAAGCTATTGAGGAAAGTATAAAGAATAATGATGAAATAACTTTACCCGGTATGGGAGTATTTTTTGAATTAGTATGGAAGAAAGCAGATAATGACACCAAAAATAAGATATTATCTATTTTGGAATCATGTGTTAAGGAAAACGAATAAAGCACTCATCTGAGTGCTTTATTAATTACTATAGGTATTAATATGTACAATACAATCCGAAGCATTTTATCTATTTTGTCCTTATTTTATATAGCTATTTTAAAAACTGTCCTTAGCTAAGAACTTACAACAAATGGGTCAGAACTTGTTCCACTTCCCGTTGCCAGTGTATCAGCTGTCAGGATAATAACTGGGCGAAGGCGGATAGCATAATTGACAGTGGTGGTAGCGATGTAACCTGTTGTACTTACGCTCCACTCATGAGAATAACCCGACGCAAAGCCGGCGGTGTTCATCATCCACCAATTGATTGATGAATTATATAAATAATAGTTACTATTATTTTGATCATAATATCCACCAGCATAAACTACTTCATCATAGTTAAGCAATCCTACACTTGCATTTACTACTCCTTTATTATTTCCATCACTACTACATTTAAAGTCTGGAGTATATTTATTATAAGCTGTCGTGGTTGCACTTCCTGATGTCCACCCATCAGAAGCTTTTGCTTTTGCTTGTTCACAATAATAAGCTCCACTTACTACTTTACTAGCTAAATTAGTATTACTTCCAATATTTGTTTGGTACCAACTTTCAAGTGTAGTCTTAACCTGACTATTTGTATAATACATATATGTATAATTATTATAATTTGAATTGAATTTATAGGTAGCGTTATTATTGATTCCATCTTGCATTACGATTCTTATAGTTCCATCTTCATTTATTCTAACTATTCTCCATGTTTGACCCGCAAATGATACATAGTTATTAGTAACATTTCCTCTAAAGTAATAAGTTGGATTACCTGTATTTGTAGCAGTTGATTTATATAAACCACTTGCATCACTTGTATTGTTTGATGTTGTTGTTAATGTTGGATTAGCTGTAATTACCGTATTTTTCATTATTTCATCTTTTAATGGTACTGCCTGTTTTACTTTAATATTAATCTTATATTCTTTAGTTACTGTTTGATCTGTACTAGTAATAGTTACTTTATAAATGTTATTACCACCTACTAGACTTACTTCACTATTATTTGATATTACTTGATTATCTTTTTCTATCTTTACATTAGCTAATGAATACTTAGGTACTATATTTAACTTAGTAGTAGTTTCACTATCTAACTCTACTTCATAGTTCCAGTCTTTTCCTTCTACTTTAGTTAAACTGGTATCTCCTATAGTTATATCTTTTATATCAGTATTACTTCTTAATACTTGTTCTTCTTCTGATATTACTTTAGCATTTGAATATACATTTACTGTTGCTGTAAAGGTTTGTCCTCCTATAACG
>CAKPSO010000020.1 GCA_934183185.1 uncultured Bacilli bacterium
TTAGTAACAGGAGTATATTCTTCATGCGAGTATGAAGATGGAACTACTTGGAACTTTGATTATACAGGAGGTGAACAGACATTTACTGTACCATGTGATGGTGAATATAAACTAGAAACTTGGGGAGCTCAGGGTGGAAGTTCATTCTCTTATTTACCAACTTACACACAAACAGCTATAGGAACAAATGGAGCTATGGCTATTTTAGAGGATTCAATGAAAAACCAACAGAAGTTATATATTAATGTTGGTGGTAGTGGTGAAAATGCTACACAATCAGCACCAGGAAAAGGTGGTTACAATGGTGGTGGTTATGGTGGAACATTTAAAGGAATATCAACCGGCTATGTTAATTGTGGTGGAGGTGGAGGCTCTACAGATATTAGAATATTACAATCAGATTTAACTAGCAGATTAATAGTAGCAGGAGGAGGAGCAGGAGCTGGAGGTAATGCTTATCAAACACTTGCTGATGTATATGCATTAAGTAACGGGAATACAACTGAGTTATCAAATAATGAATTATTATTGGGTACAACTGGTGGAGTTTACTATAAAGATGGTATAAGTGGTGGTCAGTATCCAACAAAACATTATTATGGTGCTGGTGGTGGTGGCTATTATGGCGGACAAGCTGGATACACAGGAACTAGTAAAGGGAATAAAATCACAGCTGGTGTGAGAGAAGGTAATGGTTATGCTAGAGTTACTCTAGTAAAAGCAGATAAACCTATTAAGAAATACACAGAAACAATATTAAATGGAACAGATCCTGTATTAAAAGATAATTTAGTACCAATCAAAATAGCTAGTGATGGAACAGTAAGTAAAGCAGATATAAGTAAAGAATGGTACAAGTATGAAAATAAAGAATGGGCCAATGCCGTAATACTAAAAGATGAATCTATTACTTATAATAATGGAGAAACAATACCAGAATCAAATATTGAATCATACTTTGTATGGATACCTAGATTCAAGTATCAGATATTTGATGAAGGAAATTATACAGGATTAACTAGTTTCCAAGATAAAACTCAAACTATCGATATAGTATTTGAGAATAAAGATAAAGCCCCATCTAATGGAACTACTAAAGGAAGTTATTTAACCCATCCAGCATTTACTAGTTTTGATAGTAATGGATTCTGGGTAGGAAAGTTTGAGACTGGATATGATGGTGCTACATCAACTACTGCCTCTCAAGTAAACAGTGTTGATACAAGCAAAATAATAATTAAGCCCAATGTATACTCATGGAGAAATATAACTGTAGGTAATGCTTTTAAAAATAGTTATGATTATCAAAGAAATTTAGACTCTCATATGATGAAAAATACTGAATGGGGAGCAGTAGCTTATTTACATCATTCAATATATGGAAATGAGACTGATATTAGAGTAAATAATAATAGTAGTTACATAACAGGATATGCTGCAACACTCTCCCCAACCAAAGGATTTAATAATGGGACTAGTATTGACGGTAATAGAAATGAATCTACTGCTTTAGGAGTAGATGGAACATATACCGTTAATTACTTGAATAGTAAATCAAGTGTTTCTTCAACTACAGGAAATAAAAGTGGAATCTATGATATGAGTGGTGGTACTTGGGAATACGTAATGGGATATACAATTAATGCATCAACGATAGGAGGGTCAAGCGGAATAACTAGTATGTATTCAGACTTTTTTACAAATACTAATTATTCAAAATATTGGGATAAATATACATCGACAACAGCTACACAGTATAATAATAGAATTTTAGGAGATGCAACTGGGGAGATGGGCCCATTTGGAAATGAAAAAGATCCAGATAATGTAAATAGACAGAAATCAAGCTGGTATAAAGATTATGCGCACCTAGTTTACCCTTCTATTCCTTGGCTTGCACGTGGTGGTTTTTGGCGTGATGGTACTGGAGCTGGCATTTTTGCTTTCTACTGTAAGTCGGGTACTACATATTATTACTATACATATCGTATCGCTTTAACTCCTAATAGTTAAAATATAGATACTTGAAAAATCTTGCTTTTTCATTAATCTTGATGTATCATAGTCGTAAAAAACGGAGATATTTGTATGAGTAAAGTAGTTAATGTTAAAATTAATGGGGAATTAGTTTCTTCTGATAATAAATATAGTAACTTATCAAAGGTTCATTTATGTGGCAATTACTGTCCTATGGATGTAATGATGACATGTCTAAAAGTTAGAACCAGTGGTAATTTACCAATTGAGGAGTATCCCTTTATAACTGATGGAATACAAGTTTTAGGTGACAAACGTATTAAAATTACTAAGAAAGACGGTAGTATTAGATATGTAAAAGAAGCAGAAAGCCTCATAGTTAGTAAATGTTTACGTTATGAAAAAGCAATTGGAAGACAAAGATAAATATTTATAAAAGAATAGGTATAAATATTTTGTGCTTATTCTCTTCTTTTTGGTGGGTAGTATGGAATTTTATGTTAATGGAGAAAAAACTATAATTAATAAAGAACCATTTGATCATGGCAGTGAAGGCGTATTATACCTTTTGGAAGATAGAGTGTATAAGATATATTTTAACAATGCCTTGAATGAAGGCTTTGGAAACAAAGAAAAATATCATAAAGCATTACTTGGATTAAATGGTTTAACATCTCATATTATATTACCAACTAATCTTATTTTTTCTGTTACTGGTAAATATAGTGGCTATACTTCACCATTAGTTGGTGATTGTGATAAAAATAAAGTTGGTTTAATCAAATTAGAGTGGAATGAAATAATAACTAATATTAAAAATATTGAAAAAGATAGTGTTTTTCTTGGAAATGAAAGATTTTATTTAAGTGATTTTGCGTTTCATAATATGGTTTTTTCTAATTTAGAAAGGAAACTATACGTGGTAGATCCTGGAAGATATCATCACGTTTCGACTTTTACTTTACCCGATTATAAACGTATAAATAAAGTAATAGTTAATGAAGCTTTTTTAAATCTACTTAGAAGAGAAATTATAGAATTTAAACTTATTACTCCTGGTAAAATATCTTTACTTGTACGAACTATCAAATCTGAAATTGGTGAGTTAGCATATAGTGATTATTTGGAATTACAGAGTAGCAAATATAAAACTATGAGTGATTTTGTGAAAATGAAGGCTAGATACTTAAAATAAACTGAAATTATATTAAATTTAGTTGCATTTATATATATTTTATGGTATTATCTTAGATGTTTGAAGCTCCTGTTTCAAACCGCATTGAAAAGGTTATAAACGTAAGTGCCTTAAGAGCGAGTCTAGAAAATATATAAAAGGAGGTAAATTATGAACGCAATTATTAAGACAGGTGGAAAACAATATCTTGTTTCAGAAGGTAGTGTAATTTTTGTTGAAAAGTTAGATGTTAATGAAGGAGATAAAGTTTCATTTGATGAAGTTTTAATGCTTGATGGAAAAGTTGGAAATCCTTACGTTCCAAAAGCTAAGGTTGAAGGTGTTGTTTTAAAACAAGGTAAGAGTAAGAAGATTAGAGTATTTAAATACAAATCTAAAGACAGAAGTAATCGTAAGACTCAAGGACATAGACAACCTTATACTAAAGTAGAAATCAAAAAAATTAATGGGTAATTAAAATGGTTCAAGTACAAGTTGAAAGTAAAAATAAAAAGCATATTGATTGTGTTAGGGTCCATGGACATGCTATGTATGATGATTATGGTAAAGATATAGTATGTAGTAGTATTAGTAGTATTATTACTACTACTATTAATGGCATTTATGAGATTGATAAAAATTATTTAAATGTTGAACTTATAGATGATGGCATGATAATTACAGTATTAAAAACTGATAAAGTTGGTGATGCTTTGATTAAAAATATGTTAACATTACTTTCAGAACTTTCCGATAGTTATCCAGAAAATATTAAAATAAAAATTAAGTAAGGAGGAAACAAAATGGTAAATAGATTAGTTTTAAATATACAATATTTTGCACACCACAAAGGGCAAGGATCTACTTCAAATGGTCGTGATTCTGCTGGGCGTAGATTAGGTGCTAAAGCAGCTGATGGTGAATTTGTTACTGCTGGATCTATTCTTTATCGTCAAAGAGGAACTAAAATTTTCCCAGGAAAGAATGTTCGCCGTGGTAATGATGATACATTATTTGCTACTATTGATGGTATAGTAAAATTTGAAAGACTTGGTAGAGATAAAAAGCAAGCAAGTGTTTATGAAATAACAGAATAGTCAAAAATGGCTATTCTTTTTTTTAACATTAGTTTATAATTTTTATAGAGGTGGTAACTTATGAAACATGTAATGGGTTTACAAAAAAGCTATTTTATAGCTATTAGTAATGGCACTAAGAAATATGAATTAAGACTTAATGATGAAAAAAGAAAAATGATACATAAGAATGATATTATTACTTTTTTGATGGAACCCGATAGAATAGATAGCGTTGATACTATAGTTACAGATTTAATTTACTTTGATAGTTTTCAAGATGTATTAGATAAAATAAATATTAAATTATTAGCACCTAATAAGAGTAGAGAAGGATTATTAGATGATTTAAATAGATATTATTCTATAGATAAGCAGAAAAAATATGGTGTAGTAGCTATAGAAGTTAGCAGTGATTTAATAAAGGAAAAGTCATGTGGTGTTATTACTTATAAGAAAATTAATAATCAAAAATATTATTTATTAGTACATCATAATGTGGGACATTGGGGATTTCCAAAAGGTCACGTAGAAAATGATGAAACCGAGGAAGAAACGGCTATTAGAGAAGTAAAAGAAGAGACTAATATTGATGTTAGAATTAAGCCTGGTTTTAGAGAAATTATTACTTATAGTCATAAGAATGGTGTAATTAAAGATGTAGTTTTCTTTTTAGGTATAGCTGTTAGTGATGAACCTCATAATCAGGAATCAGAGATAAGTGAAGCTAGATGGGTAGAAGAAGATAAAGTATTAGATTTAATTACTCATGATGATGAAAAAGAACTATTTAAAATAGCTCTTAACTATATGAATGGATGTGATAGCAATGATAATTAACTTTTATAACCAAGATAATTTAATGGATAAAGATATAGATGAAAAAGAAATAAGATGTAAGGCTGTTATTATTAATTCTAATAACGAAGTATTACTAGGATATTGTGGTAAGACTTATCAATTTCCAGGTGGACATTTAAGAGAAAAAGAAACATTATCGGAAGCTTTAATTAGAGAAGTTAGAGAAGAAACAGGTATAGAACTTGAAAATAAAAAATATATTCCTTTTTATCAAAACAAGTATTATACAAAAAACTATAATGATACTGGTAAGAATAGAGAAAATGATGTTTATTATTTTTTAATTAGAGAAGATCTTAATTATAACTTAGATAATACTAATTATGATGATTATGAAAGAGATAATAATTATACTTTGAAGTATATTCCATTAAATGATGCAGAAAAAGTACTTGATGCTACTAAATATGATGCCCCAATAAATGAAATCATAGTAAAAGAAATGGTGGGTGTACTTAATAAAATAATAAATAACTAGTCATAGTATATAAATATTACTTTTTTCTTGTGTTTTATTCTAATAATATGATAATATATTAGCTGTTTTGAGGTAGTTATGGAAGTATTATTAGAGGAAAAATATGTATTAGAATATATTAGATATACATTAACTAGTATGATGATTAGTACTAGTAGTATTTTTAATGCTAGATATCATCACAATACAGAGTATATTTTAACTAAATCTATAATAAAATATGGAATATTATCATTAGAAGAGTTAAATAAATTAGGATTAAGAAGTGATCCAGCTAACATGTTAGAGTTAATGGATGATATAGAATCTCACATTAATGGTAAGAATGGAGTATCATTATCAGTAGTAGGATTAACTGATTTATATAGAGATGAAGAAGAATATAATCCATATAATAGTAACTTTGTTGATATATTGGTATCAAGTGATGTTAAAGCAGTAAGAAATAGTGTTCACTATGGTAATGAATTTGTATCAAGAGAAGTGATAACTCCTGATAAAATAAAGTCTATTGATATAAGATTACTTAATTTTATTAATAGTAAAAAATATGAAAATATAGAAGAAGTAGTTAATAGGTATAATAGTTTAAAAAGTATCGCTTTAACTATTATAAATGAAAATTTAAATATACCAGTTAGAGAAATGTCTGATAATACTGGTAATATATTTGATGTAGATAGATTAGCTACTATACATAAAGTAAAACTAAAAAGTTAGAATTAAATATTGACTGTAGATTTTAAATATAGTATTGTGTATTTAATTATTATATTACGGAGCATATAAATAGTAATGTGCCCCGTTATTTTGAATGCGGAGGTAATATGGAAGAAGAAGTACTTAAATTAAAAGAGGTAATAGCTAAGTTTGAAGATTTAATTCGTGATAATAAGTTAAGACAAGAAGCAACCAAAAAGAATTATAGTAATGATATTGATACTATGGTTAGTATGTTAAATAAACTTGAAGAAAGATTACATACTTTGCAGATTAATATTGAAAAACCGTATTTTGCGAGAATAGACTTTAAAGATAATGATACTGATAAAGTAGATGTATGTTATATTGGTAAAATTGGTACTATGGATGAAGATAATAAAATAGTTACTGTTGATTGGCGTACTCCTATAGCTTCTTTATATTATGATAATGCTACTGGAGAATGTAGTTATAAATCTCCTGGTGGCATAGTAGAGGGAAATCTATTATTAAAAAGACAGTATGATATTGAAAATAGAAAATTGATTAGTTATCAGGATGTAGAAACAGTAGCTAATGATGAGTTATTAAAACCATACTTATCTACTAGTATAGATAATAGATTAAAGAACATTGTATCTACTATTCAAAAAGAACAGAATTCCATTATTAGAGAACCTATTGATTATGATGTTATAATTCAGGGAGTAGCTGGTAGTGGTAAAACTACAGTAGCTCTCCATAGAATAGCTTATCTTGTATATCAGAATAAAGATAAAATAGATGTTAGTCAATATATGATACTTGGGCCTAATAAATTCTTTGTTGATTATATATCTAATGTTTTACCTGATTTAGATGTTAATGGAGTTATAGAATATGATTTATTAGAGTTAAATAGGTATTACTTAAAAGAAAATATTAAGCTTAATAGTGGTAGTGATAATGAATTAACTAAGTATAAAATGAGTATGGAATATAAAGAAATACTTGATAAATATATATTGGAACTTAATAGTAAAGTGATACCTAATAATGATTTAGAAATGTTTGGATTCTCTATTGTATCTAGAAAGATTATTTTAGGATTTTATAATAAAGCTTTAAAAGATACTGAATTTATTGAAGATAGTGTTGAAAGAACTAGTATGTTACTTAGTAAATATATAAGTGATCGTAGAGAAAAAATAATAGTAGCTGCAAATGATTATATTGATTCTTTGTTTAAAGAAGAAAAAAATATGAAAAAATTGGTTGAATTATCAAGTATGAGAGAAAAATTAAGAGATGAGATTAAATGTAATTGTGGTCATATTATTAAGAAATATTTTGGAGTTATTAAT
Organism: uncultured Bacilli bacterium; assembly: GCA_934183185.1. Classification (GTDB taxonomy): domain Bacteria; phylum Bacillota_I; class Bacilli_A; order RF39; family UBA660; genus Alloscybalousia. The sequence continues at coordinate 7,612 of CAKPSO010000020.1, forward strand.
GAAAAAGTTTCTAGTTTGTATTTAGATTTTTTAAATAATTTTGATAGTTATTGTGATAACTCTAACTATGTTAGGTTAAATGATGGAAAAATCAAATATGAAGATTTAACGGCATTACTTTATTTAAAATATAAGATAAGTGGTTATTATGAGTATAGTAAGATAAGACAGGTAGTAGTGGATGAAGCACAGGATTATGGAAATTTCTTTTATTATGTATTAAAGAAAATTATGAAGAATGCAACATTTAGTATATTTGGTGATTTAGCTCAGACTATTTTTAAATATAGAACTATAGAAGATTGGAACTTATTAATTGATATTGGTTATGATGATAATATTAAGATATTATCTAAGAGTTATCGTACTACTATTGAGATTATGGAAGAAGCTAATAAAATTAATAAATATTTGGGTTTAACAGTAGCTGATGCAGTGGTAAGACATGGTAGGAAAGTTAGTTATTTTAAGAATGCTAATTTGATTGATAAGGTTAAGTATTTGATTAATAATAATTATGAAACTATAGCTATTATTAGTAAGAATGATGATGATGCTAAGAATGTTTATGAAGAATTAAGAAGTAATAATATTGATATTAATTTAATTACTGATGCAAGTAACGAATATAGAGGGGGAATTTGTTCTATTACTAGTAGGTTATCTAAGGGATTAGAGTTTGACAGTGTTATTATTAATAAAGCTGATAGTAGTATTTTTAATATTAATGATATATTTGATATGAAATTATTATATGTATCTATGACTAGGGCACTTCATGAACTTATAGTTATTTATGATAATGAGTTAGTTGAGGTATTAAGATGAGTGATAAGATTTATTTAAATAAAGAGGGTTATGATAATTATTTAAAGGAATTGGAATTGATTAAGGAGAAGATAAGAAAAAATTCTATGGATATGGCTGAATTTGCATTTGATGATGCTTATGGAGATGGGTGGCATGATAATTTTGCTTATGAATCTTCTCTTCAGAAAGAAAATGCTTTGTTTTTTGAATATAAAAGAAAATTGGATGGTTTAAATAAAATAGTTATTGTGAAAAATAGTAATAGTGGTTTAGTAGAGATTGGCAGTGTCGTCACTATATTTATTGATGGAGAAGAAGAAACAGAGACATACAAAATAACTGGTAACACAACATTGATAGATGATGGCAATATGTTACATATAACGATTAATAGTCCTTTAGGAAGATGTCTATATAAAAAGAAAAAGAATGATACTTTTGAGTATGAAGTTAATTCAGTTAAAATTACTGGGAAGATAATGGATATTTATTAATATGTTAATATAATACATCTAAAGTATTTGCGAAGAGGTATGTTTATGGATGAAAATAAAATTAGTATTTATGCTTTTGATTTTCCAGGACATAGTACTAATTTAGATATTTCAATCGATGGAGTTGGTATCGAAATAAATGAGGAAGGAATCAAATAAGCCAAAGAATTAGCAGAGAATATCGATTTAGAAAAAATTGATATTTGCTTATGATAATTTATTAGTTGAGAGAAGATTTGGCGATTATGAGGGAAAGAAGATTGATTTTGATTTAATTGTTCTCAATGGGATTACAAACTTAATGATTCCTCAAATAGTATTGAGAGTATTCAAAATTGTTTGCAAGGACTAACAAATTCTTAGCTAAAATAAAAAAGGAATATAGAAATAAAATCAAAAAGGATTGGTGCTGAATAAATAAATATGTTTATTCTTATATATAAATCAGCATGGCTCGCATTTTGTAAACACTATTTTAATTGAATGATAATTGTAAAAAAACAATATTTATTTTGATATAAGTGAGTGTTTATATTGGAATAATAATTCACTGATTGATTTTAAATGTAACATTGTTTGATAAATAAATAGATATATATTGTGGCAAAAAATATATAATATATCAAAAAATTAATTAAATTTATTGACAATTTTGAATGAAATATTAAAAATATCCAGGAGGTAAAAATGAAGTTTATATTTATAAGACATGGGAAAGATGATAAAAATTATAGGGGTGGATGGAGTAATCAAGATATTATTAGTGAAGGTAAAGAACAAGCACATAAACTTGCAAAATACTTAGAAGAAAACAAAGAAAGTTTAAATATCAAAAAGTTTGTTACAAGTGATTTGAAAAGAGCAATAACTACAGCAACTATAGCTAATGAGTTTCTTGATTTACCTGTAGAATTAGAACCTGAGTTAAGAGAAATGAATAATGGAGATTTAGCGGGAATGTTAAACGATGATGCATTAGTTAAGTATCCTGGATTATTTTTTAATACATTGGAAATGAATGGAAAGTATCCAAACGGTGAAAGCCCTATTGATTTTTACAATAGAATTAAGGATTGGTTTTATCAAGCAATTAATATATATAAAGATACCGATGGTAATATAGCTTTTGTTACTCATAGTGGTGTAATTAATATTATTTATTACATTGTTAAGGACTTGGAGTGGAGTAATAAAGAAAAATCATTTAAAGTAGGTAATTGCAGTATTCATATACTTGATTTATCTAAAATGAAATTTGAAGTAGAAAACTATAGAGGGTATTTAAATGCGACAAATATTGAAAATAGTTAATTTACCACTAAAAATAATTACATATGATTACAATTTACTTGACATATAATAAAAATCTTAGTAAAATATGCCTCGAATGGCATGATATCCTCTATAAAATATAAAACAAAATAAGCAGGATAAGAAAGGATTAAAATGAACATAGGAATTGATCTTGATGACACAATACTTTCTACAGTTGAACAATACAGAAAGTATCAAAAGCAATATTTAAAAGAAAATAATATTAGCGAAGAGGAGTTGTGGAAAAACAGAAAATATAGGGTAGATTATATTAAAAATAATTTGGATTTAATATTTAGCGATGTTAAATTAAAAGATGATGCAATAAGCGTAATAAAGCAACTTATTAATAATGGCAATACTATTTATATAATTACTGCTAGAAGTAGTGACTATTGTGATGATATGTATGAATTCACTAAAAACAATTTAACTAAATTTGGTATACCATATCATAAATTAATATTAACTGAAAAGTATAAGCTGAAATCATGTTTAGAAAATAATATTGATTTAATGATAGATAATAGTATCGATACTTATAATGAATTAAGATATAAAATAAATGTTTTATTATTTGATGAACATAATAAATACACAAATGTTGAAAATAGAGTTTCAAATTGGAAAGAAATATCAAAAATTCTTTTAGAGGCAGAATAATGAATTCAATAGTATTTGATATTGATGGGACACTTTGCCCAATAAAAAAAGAATATGAAAATTATATTGATTTAATTCCATACAAAAATATAATTGATAAACTTATTGAATATAAAAATAATGGCTTTAAAATAATTCTATTCACATCCAGAAATATGAGAACTTATAACAATAATATAGATTTAATATTAAAAAAATACAAAACCAATATTGGAAGAGTGGCTAAAGAAGTGGAATATACCATATGATGAAATAATATTTGGAAAACCATATCCTGGTAAACTAGGATTTTATGTTGACGATAGAACAGTAAGACCAAAAGAGTTTTTGAAAAAAAATATTGATGAAATTAAAGAACTGTTGGATGGAGATAGATTATAATGTTATATGATTTACATATTCATACTACTTGTTCAGATGGCAAATATAGAAGAATAGAATTATTAAGGCGAATGAATGATTTAGGGCTTAAATATGCATGCTTTTCTGATCATAACTATTTGATTGATGATATTAATTCTTTAACTACAGAATATAAAAAAGAATACAATGAAAATCAAAAAGTGGAAATGTTTTTAGCAACGGAATTAGATATTGAAGAATATTCTAGACTTCATATATTAGGTTATGGCTTTAAAAATGTTTCACAAGTTATAAAAATGCTGGAAAAATATTTAAAAGAAAATACTGAAATATGTAGAGATTTAGTAAATAAAATTTATAATCAATATGGCATTGAAATACCTTTCAATGAATTAATAAATTATACTGAAAATGGAGATGTTACAAAAAACATCATTGTTCAATGGTTAATAGATAATAATTATGCTAATAGTGTGTATGATGCTGGTATGAGATTTACTAGTAAATATTCACCGTGTTATGTAGAAAGAAGTAGACTTAAATTATTAGAAGCATTTGATTTAATTAAGAATAATGGTGGTAAAATTATCATGGCACATCCATCCTCAATGAAGATGAATAACGAAGAATTAGAGAAGTTTATTGTTCAATTAAAAGAAAAAGGTTTGGATGGAATAGAGGTATATAATGCTGATAAGACAAATCAGGAACAATTATTGTTTTATAGACAATTAGCTAAAAAATATCAATTATTTGAGACGAGCGGAAGTGATTTTCATAGAGAGTCAACAACCCCAGCATTTGGTGTAAATAATGATTACAGTAATCGATTTATAAAAGAATTGAAAAGGAATGTATAGTATGAAGAAATTTGAAGATAAGCAATTGATTGTGTTAATGGCTGGAAAAGGGACCAGATTATATCCATTGACTTTAGGGTTTCCAAAATGTTTATTAAGTATTAGACAAAAACCTGCAGTTTATAATATGCTTTTACCTCTTATTAAGGAAGGTTTAAAGGATATTACTTTAATTGTTAATTTAGAAAATAAAAATTTATTAGAAGATTTCTTGAATACATCATTTTCTAATTTGAATTTAAATATTAATTATGTAGTTCAAGAACAAGCTGACGGACCAGCAAGTGCTTTCAAATTAGCTGAAAAGTATATTAAAAAACCTACAATATTATTACTTGGTGATACACTTTGTAATTATCCTTCAAGTTATGATTATAGTTGGATTGGTGTGGAAAAAGTAGAAGAAAATGAAAAATATAAGTATTGTATGATAGATTGCGATAGTGATGGTAATATAATTAATATAATTGATAAGCCAAAAGAGAAAGTTGAGACTGATTTGGCAGCTGTTGGAATATATTATTTTAAGAATTATACGTTGTTAAAAGAAGTATTGAGAATGAATATACCTAAGAAGCTTGGAGAATATCAATTATCATCTTTATTTGATTTATATAGAGAAAAAGATATGATTAAATCAGAAATTATAAATAATTGGGAAGATATTGGAACTCTAGAGAGTTATATGGAGGCAAATAGAAATAACTTTAACTGTCGTAATTTTAATTCATTATATTTAGATGATTTAGGTGTTATGCATAAGAGAAGTTTATATGAAAAAATAGCATCCGAAATGAATTGGTTTAAAGAAATTGAAAATACTGATTTTGAAAAATTAACTCCTAAGTTTTATGAAAATAATAAGTTTAGTAGAGAATATGGAATTGAATACTATGATTATTTAACATTATCTGAATACATGACATTTTATCCATTATCTGATTATAGTAAAAAAATAATATTTGATAGTGTTTTATCTAAATTATTAAAAATATATGAAAAAAATAAGATAATCAGTTTAGAATTTAATGATTTATTTAAGAAAATTTTAATTGATAAAACATTGAAGCGAATAAAAGATTGGAATCGTCAAGATTTGATCGATCAAGAAAAAATCGTGATAAATGATGCTGAATATGATGGATTACTAATAGCTTTAAATAAACTAATGCCAGAAATAGAAAAAATATGCAGACAAGCTATTGATTATGTAACTATAATTCATGGAGATCCAGCATTTTCAAATATATTATTTTCGCCAAGAAGCTTAAATTTTAAGTTAATAGATGCAAGAGGAAACTTTGATATTGACACAATATATGGTGATTATCGATATGATTTAGCAAAGTTAAGACATTGTTATCATGGTAGATATGATGAAATTGTTAATGATCTATTTGAAATTATGGAAGGACAATCGCTAAATTTAAAGTTTTATAAGAATATAGACTACTCTGCATATGATGAATTAATGCAAAAAAGTAATATAAACATCAATGATATCGAATTAATTGAGGCACTATTATTTGTTTCAATGATTCCATTACACAATGATTACCCCGATAGACAATTAGCTTTTTTCTGTCAAGGCATTAAAATATTAAATAATCAAATAAAAGAAAGAGGATTATAGTATGAATATTTTGATTTGGTCAATAATTATTTTATATTTATTAACATTCGTTTTATCTTTATTAGTAATCCCACTTGGTAAAATATATGAAAAAAAGTTAAGTAAAGTAAAAACATCTAAGTATAAAGATATATATGTTTTATTGCCTGCATTAAAAGAACAAAAAATAGTTGATGAAACAATTAATTGGTTTAGAAGTATAGAATATAAGGGAAATATAAGATATGTTGTTATAACTTCAGAAAAAGAAGAAAAATTTTATAAAGACAATAATATTAATGAGATAACCACTAATCAACTTGTAGAAAAAAAATTAGTTGAAATAAAGGATAAAAGGTTTATACATTATCATTATCCGGAAACTAATGGTAATAAATCAAGTCAATTAAATTATGCTGTCGAGCAAATAATAAAAAATAAAGTTGACATGAATAATACATATGTTTCAGTATTCGATTTTGATTCTAAACCTGATGTAAATACGTTTAATTCATTAAGTAAAGTTGCAGAATACAAGAATAATCCTGATGTAATTGGACAAGTTCCAATGTGTTTTAAGAATTATGTTAAGTTTTCTAAAAATCCACGTAAAATTTTAGTATTATTATATGCATTTCAACAAACAATACGTGCTACGGCAATTGAAAAGCTTAAATTAATACTTTCATCGTTTACTAACTTAAACATTCCACAGTATTGTATGGGTGCATGTATGCATATAAAACTTAAAACATTAGTAGACAATGACATGTTTCCAATTTTTGTTGATGATTTAACTTTAGGATATAGATTATCAATAAAAAATTGTAAATTTGCATATTTGCCTTCATCCAACTATGTTTTAATACCAAATAAGATATTTGATTATGTTAATAGCTCAGTTTTAATTTTTAAAGGTGTGACTACATATTTGACTGAAATAAAAAGAGCAAAAAAAAGAAACTTATGGGGTAAAATAAAATTATTTGTTGAAGGAACAGGAAATTTAATTGTCTTCATTATGATTCCTGTAATATTTTTGATATTTTATTTATATTCAGTGATAAATCAAGAGTTTAATTTAGTTTTTTGGCTAATGCTAAGCATTCCTTATTTATGGTCAATTAGCGGATATATTAACATGAAAAACGAAGGTATTAAGGGAGATAATAAATTTAATTCATTTTTAGCATTTTTAGTATCACCATTATGGTATTTATTTAGACCAATGGGTTTCTTTATATATTTTAAAAGATTAATAATGAGTAAGTTAAAGGGCGGACAAGTCCAATATAGGAAAACAGAGAGGTAAAAATGGAAGAAAAAGAAATAAAAAATATTTTTGAAAAATTAGAAATAAATGTAAAGAAAATTGCCTCAGCCAGTAATTCATTTAATTCTAATGTATATATAATTAATTCAGACAATGGAAAAAAATATGTATTAAAAATAAGCAATAATGAAAAGAAAAGAGAAGTTGAAAGCAGGTACATGACATATTTGTCTCAATATTTGCCAACTGCTAAGGTATTAGATAATGGATGTATTGATGATAAAAACTACATTGTTATGACTTTTTTTGAAGGAGATAATAAATTTGATGAAGAAGCTAATTCTTTAACAGATAATCAACTAAAAAATATCGGAATAGTATTAGCAAAATTACACAACGCTCCATTAATTGATGAAAATAATGACTCTTGGATAAATTATCTAAATGATGGACTTGAAAAAACTCAAGAAGTTTTAAGCAATGTATTTGGAAAAGATAATGAAATAATATATAACTATTTAAAAAATTATATAAATAATAAATTAAAAGATAATTATAAAAATTCTATTCTTCATATGGATTTTAGAATTGGAAATCTTATGTTTAATATGGAAGAAGTAGGATTGATTGATATGGAAAGTATGAAAAATGGTGAATATGTATTTGATTTTGTTAAAACACATAGGGTTTTAACAGAAGATAAATTTAATACATTATTATCAGGTTATAAGGAAATTAGAAAAATAGATGATAATTTCTTTGAAAGATTAGATTTTTATAGTTTATTTGATTCTTATACTTCATTGTGGTGGAGTGCTTCAAGAAACAAAACTGATAGTGATTTTTATAGAATGAATTATGCTATAGTAATGAAATATTTGGGTGTTTTGAATGAGAAAAGGGACGTTTAATAAAATAATAAGATTTGGTAACATAATTTTAAAACTATCTACTGAGCATACTAGTATAGCTAACGAAATGCTTAAATTAGATGCAAAAGATATCAAGAAATATGAACAAGATATAAAAAATGTAGGTATTAACACATCAAAAGTTTATTTTTCTTGGTATCTAAATGAAAAAAATATAATTTTACAACAATTTATTGATGGTAAAACTGTTCAAGAATATTTAGATTGTGAAGAGATATCATCTAAGGATAAATTGATACTTTTTAAAAGAATAGTTGAGATGTATAAATTATCATTATCAAATGAAAATTTGTGTTTAGACTGGAATTTAAATAATTTCATTATTCAAAATAATGAAATATATTATGTTGATTATGTACCTGCTTTATATAAAGATAAAATAAAAAGTGTTAATTCTGATATGCTAAGGCAATATCAATTAAGTTTAATTGACAAGCAAATTCAATTATCAGGTATTGTTACTTATGCAATTGTCCCTTTTTTTGATATTCCAAAAAGGGAGCTATTTGAAATTTATTATTCAATGAAAAAAATAATTGAAACAATATTAAAAGTGGATATGGATTATAAAATTAATACTGAACATGTGTACATAAAAAAGCTAATGATTTTGGAAAATTACTTAAATACAAATATGAGTAAACGAGATTTTTTAGACATGTATAATTCTATTTCAATGGTAAAAACTGCTTACCAAAAGGTGATTTAATGATTGACGATATTAAGATTAAATATAATAATCTAGATTTTTCCTGTAGAAGTTGTGCAATTATAATAAACGAAAATAAAATATTGTTTCAAAAAAGAAGTGGTGATAAATATTGGGCATTACCAGGTGGAAAAATCAAATATGGTGAGTCAAGTTTTGATGCTATAGTGCGTGAACTAAACGAAGAATTAGCAATTGATAATATTATTAATACTGAATTTGTGGATATGAATGAATATTTCTTTGAAATCAGTGATATATTATTTCATCAATTTATATTTACTTATATTGTATATTTGAATGATTATACAATAATTAATAAAAATATGCATGAAAAACTACTTGGTAACAATAATTTGATATTTAAATGGCTTGATTTAAATAAAATTGATTGGGAACAAATTAAACCAAAATATTTAAAAGAACAAATATCAGGGGGGAAAGTAAAAAAATTAAGTAGAATAATCAGGGAGGTTTAGTATATGGAAATTTTAAGAGATGGATATCCTAGCATTATGAAAAATGAGATATCTCTTGCTGATTTGGATTCATATGATGAAGAAAAAATAAGGGAAGCTGAATATTTATTAAAGGATACAATTATTAGTTATCCTATAAGTACTATTGGTATGATTACAATACTAAGGAAAAAATATGAAAAGTCATTGATGAATACATATGAGAGTTTAAAAGATAATTTAGATTATGATATTGTTAGATATAATTGTTATTATCTTGCAAAGGTATTACATACAAGATTAAAAAATATTAATATTAATTCATATTTTATGACACATAAAGCGCATTATTTTGCCTTAAGTAGTGGTGATGAAAAGATGAAGGAAGCACATATTTCATTAATATATCCAACAATTCATAATGATAAAGTTCTATATACAGTATTTGATCCTGGGTTAAAAATAGATGCTCCTATGTCTTTTTACAAAGATGAAGAAATGGATACAATTATTAAAGATCAATTAACTATTAATGTTAAAAAGACTGGTGATATTGATTATCCATATTTTGTTAATCTTGATGGCATAAATCCATATTCTTATAATCTTAACGCACATAATGTGCGTCAAACATTTAATCCTAAGTATGAAACGGTTGAATTAGACAAATTAGCATATCCGATTAGTTATAGACTTTTAACAGGTTATAAAGCTACAATATTTGCTAGAGAACATGAGAAAAGAGCATATATAACATTAAATCATTTATCAAAAACGTTGGAATTTTATGATGGATTGTATGGAATTAAATATAGTTATACATTTTTGGAACTATCCAAAATTGATAAACAAGTAATCAAAAATCAATTAGAAAATGTTTGTTTAAAATTATCGCTAAATCTTGATGAAATGATAGAAGATATTTATTTTATGCTTGATGTAATTGAAGAATTTAATAATCAGTTGATGGATCAAGATGTAGTTAATGAATATAATAAAATGATGGTGAAGAAAAAATAATATGAAAAAGATGTTTTGTATAGATATTGATGGAACTTTATTAAAATCAAATGGAACAATTAGTGATAATACTGTCAGTATAATTAAAAAGTTGAAAGGGCAAGGACATGAAATAGTATTATGTTCGGCACGATCACGCAATGCTGCCATTGGTATTTGCAAACTAATTGATACGAGCAAATATGTTATTTCTTCAAATGGCGCTGAGATATATGATTATCATAGTAGTAATATTATTAAAACTAATGCAATTGATAAAGCAACTTGTATTGATTTGTGGAATATTTGCAATAGTAGTGGCTTTAAAATTTCATATGCTGTTAATGATATTGAATATGTTAATACACCGTTTTGGGAAGGCCAAATTACTATAGATGATATTAATTGTATAGATTTAGAATTAGTTAAATCAATTATGATAGTCTTTGATAACTATGATGATGGTATAAGGTTATTTGAAAGAATTAAATCTAGTGATATTGTTAAGAGTTGCTGTAATAAGATTGAGAAAGATGATTGTGGTTATTGGTTTAATGTTCTGGACAAAAATACTTCAAAGGGATTAGCTGTTGAAGAGCTATCAAATTTATTAAGTATTTCTAAAAATAATATAGTGTCATTTGGAAATGATTATAATGACATTTCAATGTTTAAAATTTCAGCTGAGGGTTGTGCTGTATCTAATTCTGATTTGAGTTTAAAGCAAATAGCTACTAAAATTATCTTATCTAATGATGAAGATGGAGTTGCAAATTATATTTTGGATAATTATTTAAATATGTAATACCTTTATATGCATTAAAATGTTAGGGTAACAATTTGCTGAAAATTAGATAATTGACTTTAGGCCATATTTTTATTCTGAATTACCTGAATATAGAGTATGTACATTGGAAGAAGAACAATCAGTTATTATAACAGAAGTTCTTTTTTTATGATTTCCCGACATCCTGTTACAGCTATCAGCAATGAAATTTAATGTCAATAACTTTTGAAAATGTCTCAAAATAAATTAAACATAAGCGTTAAGCATATACATGGTTTGTATGTGCTTTTTTTAATTGATTTTTAAAAGAAGCAGCTTTCTATGGATGTAATAGTTAACAACGATAGAAATAATTTTAGAGAAAGTATTTTAATCAAAAATTTTGTCGTTAACAATCAAAAGTTTAAGTTGATTGATGTTAGAAGTATGGTATCTCTTGGTAAGACTAGTGACCCAATAACAGAATTAACAGCTGAGTTACCTATTAAATTAATGTTTTTAGATTCTGTACTTAAAAATTATGAATCTGAAAAAGACAAACAAGAAGAAATTAATATTAAAATGTAATCATTAGGGTATACTTTTGTATATCTTTTTGTTATTATAATTAATATAAATGTTATTTAAAGTAATAAATGATGAAAGTTTATTATCAATAGCAACAGATTAAAAAATATACAACAAATATTGAAATTGACAAAAAGTAAGTTTTATGTTATAATACGCTCAATTTCAAGCGGTATTAGAAATAGAAAAAAGAGGGAAATTATGAAAAATTTAAAAGTGAATGAACTTCAATATCCATCAATAGGACAACCTTGGAAAAAATTATATAGGACCGAACCATTGAGGGAGTTTGACGTGAATCAAACATTCAATAATTTATTAGAAAATGCTAATTGCAAAAATTTACATTATAATGCTATCAATTTTATGGGCATACAAGGAAATAGTTGGACTTATGGTGAATTATTCTCTTTAAGGGACCAACTGGTAGACTCGTTTAAAAGAGATGGTTTAAAAGAAGATGATACTGTATTAATAGCAACAGTAAGTGGTTTAGAGGAAGCATTATGTTTAGCGGCATTGGATAAGATAGGTGCTGTTTCTAAGTGGGTGGATATTACTTTTTCAGCCAAAGAATTAGAAGAAGCAATTAACAGTGATAATTGTAAATATGTAGTAGTATTTGCACCAGTTTTACCAGAACTTAATAAAATTATTAATGATACTGATGTAAAAAGAGTACTTGTAGCTGATCCTGCCCAATATCTTAGACCATTTAAAATTGCAAGACACTCTATCTCTGGAATTAAAGAAATTATATCTTTAGCAAATGAGGGAAAAAATAATCCATTGCCACCTATACCAAATGATCCAAGATATATCAGATTTATTGATTATGTAAAAAAAGGAAGAAAAATAAAATTACCTTGCGCCGAATACGATAAAGATAGACCAGTGCTAAAAATTCAATCTAGTGGAACAACAGGTAAACCAAAAATTATAGTCCATACTGATTATACTATTAATAATTCTATTAACAAATTTACTTATACTGACCTTCCTTTATACCCTGGAGATGTTATGCTTAAAACTGCTCCTGCCTGGGTTGGATATGGTTTAATTAATACTTTAGGTGTAGGATTAGCATATGGCATGGAGGTTATGATGACTCCCTTACTTGGAGATGATATATTATTTAAATATAATCAAAAATATGATACCGTATTTGGAGTGCCGTTACATTATAGATATTTAGATGCTCATATTGACAAAATAAGTGATATGTCAAGGCCTAAAGCATTAATTAGTGGCGGTGATAAAATAGATAAAAGGGAAATTATTTCCTTTGAAAAAGAATTTTCTAGTTTGGGTTGTAAAGCTCCAATTATCAATGGTGCTGGTAGCAATGAAATACTTGGCGCTGGTTATGTAAATCCTGTTTTAGCTAATAAACCTGGAACTGTTGGAATTCCAATGTATAATGACGTTGTGTCTATTTTTGATCCAGATACATTAGAGGAAAAAACATTTGGTGAGCAAGGCGAAATTTGTATTAAATCAGAAGCATCATTTTTATATTATGATAATGATGTTGAAAAAACCAATTCTGTTAAGAAATTACATCCGGATGGTGCTGTTTGGATTCATACAAATGATATAGGTTATATGGATAACGAAGGATATATATATTTATTAGGAAGATTAAGTAGGGTGATTACAATTGCTGGATTTAAAATTTCAGCGAGTCAAATTGAGGAAATTGCACAAAGTTATCCTGCTGTAAAAGAAGCTGTAGCAGTAGCAATTCCTGATGTGCAAAATGGTGAAGTTCCAATGTTGTATTTAACGCTAAAAGAACAATTTCGTTCTGAAGAAAATGCTGTTATTGAAACCATTAAAGATATGTGCCGAGCAAATTTGAAAGAACGAGCTGTTCCACAATATTTTCAAATAATTGATAAAATACCATATACAAGCAATAATAAACAAGATTATAAAAAACTTGAAAAAATGGGAAAAGAATATGTTTCCTCATTAAACAGCCAAATGATAAAATAATAAAAAAACAATTTTGCAATATAAATTGCTTTTTTTATGTTATACTATATATAGTAGGTAGGTGTTGACATGAGTAGTACTGTTTTTTTATCATTAGGTTCCTTTTTTTATATAGTTTTAATTTCTATTGTTTATTTTGTAAAACCAAAGATAAGAAACTTAGAAAATCAAGTATATAAAGGGCTTATTGCCGTTTCTTTATTATCTTTGATTTCAGAACTATCTTTAGTAGTAATTCCACATGATATTAGTTTTGGTATATACGATTTTATGCTGAAATTTTACTTAGCTTGTTGTTTTAGTTGGGTGACTATCTTCATGCTATATATTTATATTGTAGCAAAAAAGAAGCAAAAAGAAACAGATATTGTAGTTAAAAAAATAATACCATATATTATAATATATTTATTTTGTCTTACTTGTATTTTTTTATTACCAATTTATTTTCGAGATGATCCAAACATTAAATATTCTTATGGACCAAGTGTCAATTTTGTATTTTCTATAGTAGGAATCAGTTTGTTTATAACTATTGTTTTTTTACTTTTTAAGCATAAAAATTTGAAGGAAAAAGGTTATTATCCTATAATTTCTTTTGTTTTTGCATTCATATTAATTGTTGTAATCCAAAAAATCAATCCTTCTTTACTGTTGGTGAATAGTACTCTAAGTTTTATTACGGCTCTTATGTACTTTACCATAGAAAACCCTGATATGAAATTGATTGAACAGCTAAACATTGCTAAAAGTGAAGCAGAACATGCCAATAATGCTAAAAGTGAATTTTTAAGTAGTATGTCTCATGAAATAAGAACTCCACTTAATGCTATAGTAGGTTTTAGTCAAGCTTTATCAGAAGAAGAATTACCAGAACAGGCTAGAGAAGAAGTAAAAGATATTATGATGGCTAGTGATACACTTCTTGAAATAGTAAATGGAATACTTGATATTAGTAAAATAGAAGCTAATAAACTAGAAATAGTTGATACTGAGTATCGTTTTCAAGATATATTAGATGAATTAATAGCACTAACTAAATCTAGACTTGGTGATAAACCTCTTGATTTTAGAGTTAGTATTGATCCATCTATTCCTAAATATCTTTATGGAGATAAGGTACGCATTAAACAAGTAATTCTTAATTTACTTACCAATGCTTTAAAATATACTAAAGAAGGTTGGTTTGAATTAAAAGTTACTTCAATTAAAAAGAATGATGTTTGTAGACTAATAATATCAGTTCAAGATACTGGTATTGGTATTAAAAAGGAGAGCATAGATAAATTATTTTCTAAGTTTGAAAGACTTGATATAGAGAAAAATAATACTATAGAAGGAACTGGTTTAGGGCTTGCTATTACTAAAAAATTACTAGAATTAATGGGTGGACAGATTGTAGTTCAAAGTGTATATGGAGAGGGCTCTAAATTTACAGTAGCTATAGATCAGAGAATAGTTACTAATCCTACTATTATTTCAGAAACTGTTACTCCCATTAATAGTGCACATTTAGATTTATCTAATAAAAAAATATTAGTAGTAGATGATAATACAATTAATTTAAAAGTAGCTACACGACTATTAAAAGATTATTCTTGTATAATTGATACTGCTAATAGTGGCTTTGAATGTATTGATAAGATTAATGCAGGTAATAAGTATGATTTAATTTTAATGGATGATATGATGCCAAAAATGAGTGGAGTAGAAACATTTCATAAATTAATAGAGATTCCAGGTTTTAGTACTCCAACTATTGCTTTAACAGCTAATGCTATTTCTGGTATGAGGGAAAAATATTTACAGGAAGGATTTCAAGATTACTTAGCTAAACCTATAGATAAGATGGAATTATATAGAATATTATCTAAGTTTTTACATTAAATTTTATGAAGCGTTTTGCTTCTTTTTTTCTTTATGATATAATGTTTAATTGAGGAGGGATACTTATGTTTATAGATGAGGTTCAAATAGAAGTTCATGCTGGTAATGGTGGAGATGGATGTTGTGCTTTTCGCCGTGAAAAATATATCCCAATGGGTGGACCATATGGCGGTAATGGTGGTAGAGGAAGTAACATTGTTTTTAAGGTTGATACAGGATTGCACACTTTATTAGATCTTCGCTATAATAGAATTATTAAAGGTAAAAAGGGAGAAAATGGTACTGGTAAGAACTGTAATGGTAAAAATAGTGATGATATAGTTATTAGAGTACCTCAAGGAACAGTAGTAACTGATACTGATAGTGGGCTTGTACTTGCTGATTTAAGGGGTAAGGATGATGAAGTAATAGTTGCTTATGGTGGTAGAGGAGGACGTGGTAATACAGCGTTTAAGACTCCTAGTAATCCAGCTCCTAATTTTAGTGAAAATGGTGAACCTGGAGAAGTTAAATACTTGAAAGTAGAATTAAAGTTACTTGCTGATGTTGGATTAGTTGGACTTCCTAGTGTTGGTAAAAGTACTATTATTTCTATGGTATCTAAGTCTAAACCTAAAATAGCTGCTTATCACTTTACAACATTAACTCCTAATCTTGGAGTTTGTAAAGATAAACAGGGTAGAAGTTTTGTGATGGCTGATTTACCAGGACTTATTGAAGGAGCGAGTAAAGGTGATGGTTTAGGAGATAGATTCTTAAGACATATAGAAAGAACTAGAGTAATAGCTCATGTTATTGATATGTCAGGTAGTGAAGGTAGAAATCCATATGATGATTATGTGGTAATTAATAATGAATTAAAAGAATTTAGTACTAAACTATTAGAAAAACCTCAAATTATAATAGCTAATAAAATGGATATTGAGGGAGCAGATGATAACTTAAAAGAATTTAAAAGTAAATTGAATAGTAATATTACTATTTTCCCAGTTAGTGCTATGAACCAAGAAGGCTTAGATCCTGTTTTAACAGCATTAGCTGATATGCTTGATGAGATTAAAGAAGAACCTCTATATGAACAAGACCAATTTGAAGGACATGTACTTTATAAATTTAAAAAAGAAGAACCATATACTATTAGTCGTTTAGATAATGGACATTTCTTAATATCTGGAGATGAAGTAGAAAAATTATTTAAAATGACTAAGTTTACTACTGAAGAGGGTATACTTCGTTTTACTAAGAGATTACGTAAGATGGGTATAGATGATAAACTAGAAGAAATGGGTGCTCAAGAAGGGGATATTGTACAGATAGTTGACTTTGAATTTGAATATAGAAAATAAAAATAGTTTAATTAGTAATTAAAATATGATATACTTATTTTAAGATAAAGGAGTGTTAAAATGAAAGATGTTAATTTATTAATTAATAATGGAGTAAATATTGAGAAAAGTTTAGAGTTATTTGGAGATATGGAAACTTATAATGATACTCTACAAGACTTCTTAAATGAAATAGATGGTAAATTAGCTAAAATTAAAGCTTATAAAGAGGTATCAGATATGGCTAATTATGCTATTTTAGTTCACTCATTAAAAAGTGATGCGCGTTATTTTGGATTTGAGAAGTTAGCAGAACTTGCTTATAACCATGAGATGGAGAGTAAAGCTAATAATATGTATTATGTTACTGATCATTACGATGAGTTAATGACTGAAGCTAATCGTATTGTTCACCTAGTAAAACAGTATATGGGTGTAGAAACAGCCAATGATACTGTAGTTAATCAAGAACCAGTTAAAAAAGATAAAAAGATTTTAGTAGTTGATGATTCTACTATAGTTCGTAATTTTATAAGTAAAATATTTAGTAATGAATATGAAGTATTAATAGCTAATGATGGTAGAGAAGCCTTAGATACAGTACTTAATAATACTAATAATATTTATGCTATGTTACTTGATCTTAATATGCCTAATGTAGATGGATTCCAAGTATTAGAATATTTTAAACAAAATAATTTATTTGGGCGTATTCCAGTATCTATTATTACTGGAGACAGTGCTAAAGACGTAATTGATAGAGCTTTTGCTTATCCTATAATTGATATGCTTCAAAAACCATTTAATGAGGTTAATATTAAGAATTGCGTTGAAAAGACTATTTCTTGTAGAAAAGAAGAGGAAGAAGAGACTATATAAAAGTAAACTTAATTATTATTAAAAGCAATGCCTAGTTAAAAATAAAGCATTGCTTTTTTTGAATAATTAAAATTATACTACTAAAATTATAAAAACTATGCTAAAATAAATGTGTTTATGAAATATGAAAAATTATTATAAGTTAGGAGATTAAAATATGAGTGGACATTCTAAGTGGGCAACTATACATCGTAAAAAGGGTTTAATTGATGCTGAAAGAGGTAAAGTATTTCAAAAATTAGCTAAGGAAATATATGTAGCAGCTAAAGGTACTAATGGAGATCCAGATAGTAATCCATCTTTAAGAGCAGTAATTGAAAAATGTCGTAGTCAGAATATGCCTAAGGATAATATTCAAAAAGCTATAGATAAAGCAGTTGGAGCCAATGGCGGAGAAGATTTTGAAAGTATTCGTTATGAGGGATATGGACCAAGTGGGATTGCATTTATGGTAGATTGTTTAACTGATAATCGTAATCGTACTGCTTCATTAGTTCGTGCTGCTTTTACTAAAAGAGGTGGTAACTTAGGAACGGATGGCTCTGTTAGTTATTTGTTTAAACGAAGAGGCGTAATCGTTATTGATAAAACGGTTGATGAAGATGAATTAATGATGACAACTCTTGATGCTGGTGCACTTGATTTAGTTACTAATGATGATACTTATGAAATTTATACCTTACCAGAAGATTTTCTTCAAGTAAAAGAAGCAATAGAAAAATTAGGAGTTACAGACTTCTTAACTAGTGAAATTACATATATCGCTGATAATGAAGTAGAAGTAGCTGATGAAGAAACTAAAGAAAAAGTATATAAATTAGTTGAAGTATTAGAAGATATAGACGATGTACAAGATGTATATAATAATATGTCAGAATAATTAAAGAACTTTAGGGTTCTTTTTTTGTTTTAATTTAGATAAAAACTTCATATCATTTATTAGGGTGATAAAATGCTTAGAAGAAAGGCACTTAGAAAAATACTAATTACTACATTTACACTATTTACTTTATTCGTAATTTATATTATTCCTGAAAAAGTTAATCAACATTATTTAGAACCTGATATTGAAGTAGAATATGTTACTTCTCTTGGGACTAATGAAATATATTTGTTGGGGCCTAATAAATATCTAGTAAAGACTAATGTTTTATTAAATGATGAATCTTTTGAATCTAAAATAAGAAGTATTATCGACTATTTAACAGTTAATAAAAGTGAAAAATTACCAGTAGGTTTAGAAGGAATAATACCTACTAATACGAAGATAAATAAAATTAGTTTAGATGAGGGAATAGTAACAGTAGACTTTTCTAAAGAATTATTGAATGTATTACCTAGTTTAGAAGAGAGATTAATAGAAGCAATAAGCTATAGTATTATGAATCTTCCAGAGGTAAAGGGAGTTACTATATTAATAGATAGTACTAATTTAGATACGCTTCCTCAAAGTAAAAAGAAATTACCTAATATAATTACTAAAGATTTTGGTATTAATAAGGTTTATGATATAGATAATAGAAATAGTATTCAGAAAGTAACTTTATATTATATTGATAATATTAATAATAATCATTATTATGTACCGGTTACTAAATATATTAATGATGATAGGGAGAAAGTTAGTATTATAATTGATAATTTGTCTAGTAATTATTTATATGATAGTAGTTTGATGTCTTATTTAAGTGGAGATACAGAATTGATTAATTATCAAATAGAAGATGAATTGATGTTATTAAATTTTAATAATAGTATATTTACTAATGATAAATTATTGGAAGAAGTATCATATACTATTGCTTATTCTATATTTGATACATATGATGTTAATACAGTATTACTAGAAAGTAATGGTAAGGAAATAGCTAAGATAGAGAAAGATAACACTAAATAAAAAGAGTCTAGTGATAGTACTTGATAGTACTTAATACTAGTCTCTTTTTTGGTCTTGTTTTTGCCAAATAATAGTTTTTTTTAATATTTTGTTCTATATCAATATAATTGTAAAAGATTGACAAACCCCTTATAAGCAAAGAAAAAAGCCTAATCTTAGGCTTTTCAAATTCAATATGGTGCCCTGTTAGGGATTCGAACCCCAGACCGATGCCTTAGAAGGGCATTGCTCTATCCAGCTGAGCTAACAGAGCAGCTCCAAATGAACATACTAATTATATATCACTTTATTCATGTATGTCAAGTAGTAAAATTTATTATTTAAATATTCTAAAAGTATGTTATAATACTGTAGAGTAGAAATGAGTTGATGACTATGAATAATAATTATGATAACGTTAGTATTAGAGTAAAAAGAAGAAATGATGACTCTTTAGTAGTAATAGTAGATTATTATAAGAATGGGAGAATAGTAGATCAGAAAAGAACTACTAATAAAAAATTTATTGAGAAGATTATTAATACAGCTACTAGTACTATAAAGAGTGGTAGTATTTCTAATGGCAATTTAGAGGCTAATTATCAAAAAACTGGTAGTATTATACTTGAAGATTATAATTCTTTAAAAGAGTATGGTATGTTTAGTAGGCTTGTTTCAAAAGTTACTAAAAGAGTAGAAAAAGAAGATAAAGTTAAGCAAAAAGCAATTGATGTAGCACTAACAAAGGAGAAAAAAGAACAAGCTAAAAAAGAGAAAAAAGAATTGGCTAAGACAAAAGACAATAATAAAGAATTATTATCATCGGTTAAGAATCTAAAAGTTTCTAAACAAGCTAAATTCTTTAAGAAGGTTGCATTTAAAACAGCTAAGTTTATACCTATAGCTACATTGTCTTTGGTAGTTATGACTCAGGTTATGTCTATTGTTAGAAATTTACCAGATTTTCCTTTGCTTAATAGAGGCAAAGAAATAAATGCTGATAATAGTATGAGTTCTGATTCACAACAAGTAGTTGCTGATCAAATTTATGCGGATATAGATAATAATACTGTAAAAATTGATCAATTATTAAAGTCAGCTTCTGTACAAAATAATGATACTGGTAGTTATGCTACTCCTAGTAGTAATCCTACGGTAGTAGATACTGATATTCCTGTAAATGAAATTAAGAATGTAGCACCAGAAACTACTGTGGTTCAAGATGAAACTGTAACTTTAGATGATACTAGTAAAAATAATTTTGAAGATGTCAAAGAAGAACCAAGTATTCAACCTAATGCTATGGCTTCTACTTTAGAAAATAGTGAAAATATTGATACACCAGATAAAATACTTGAGAATAAAAATATTGAAGTTGTAGAAACTACAGATAATAGTATTAGTGCTACACCTTCAGGGAAAAAGGAAATAGAACAAGTAGATACTGTTTCACCAGCTGTAACTAATGATGCAGTTGAAGAATTATTAGATGATATTCCTGTTTCTTCTCCAACTAATGATGTTGATAGTAGTATGACTGAGGATTTAGCAGTTATGGATGATGTCGCTACACCTGAGGTGGTAGAAAATAAGGCATCAGAAGTTTCTACACAGGTGGTAGAAGATAACACTGATAGTGTTGTGGACAGTACTAGCGTTGATAATACTACCCAGAGTGAAATGAATGATACAGAGGTTATATCAGAAGCTCTTCAAGAGTATAATTTAACATCAGATCAGTTTGATACTTTGTGTGCTGTAGTTAGACAAGAAGCTGGTAGTAATCCAGAAGAGGTAAAAAATGTGGTAACTACAATCATTAATAGAATGAATTCAGGAGAATGGGGAGGTACTACTCCTTGGGACGTTATAACTGCTTCTGGGCAATTTCAAGCATATGGTGCAGGCCATTATAAAAAGTATTTAAATCATAATTATGATGAAAATATTCCTTACATTGTTGCTTCAATGTTAGTTGGTAATATGGAAACAACTCATGATTGGGAAAGATTTAATTCTAATGGAAGTACATCTTATGGTGGAACTGTATTAACACCTGGCGGAAATAGATATAAATAATAAAAAAGACATTGGTTAAGTAAAAGTAGATAATTTAATTACCCACAATCAGAAAATTCCCCAACGGGAATTTGTCAACCTTTTGGACCACTTTTATAGAGGGTATCAGCGTAAGCTGCAAGATTTTTCAAAA